>DATEIL010000262.1:0-9425 GCA_035279085.1 Nitrososphaera sp. | reverse complement strand
ATGGTTTCGTCAAGCTATGCCGTCGAGCTTTTGAAAAAAGCGCTTGAGCTTTACACGCCTTCGAGATCCGAAGCGTCACTTGCCAACCTGATAAAAGACAAGTGCGTCAACGAGCTTGGTTTTGAACAGATCCACATTGACAGCGTGGGAAATATTATCGCATCAAAAGGCACAGGGGAACCGCGGATACTGCTCTGCGGGCACATGGATACGGTCCCGGGTCAGGTCCCTGTCAGGATTGAGGATGGTCATATTTACGGGCGCGGTGCGTCGGATGCAAAGGCCCCGCTAATCTCCATGCTGCTTGCGGCTTCTGAATTTCCAAAGCAGAGCGGGACTGTAATCTTTGCCGGCGTAGTGGACGAAGAGGGCAATGCGACGGGGGTAAAGCAACTGGTAAAGAGCAAGCTGGGAGTCGACTACGCCATATTCGGCGAGCCGTCTGGCGTGGAAAACATTACAGTCGCATACAAGGGCAGGCTTGCGATAAGGCTTACAGTAGATGTGGGGGACAGCGCCCATGCAAGCGCGCCCTGGCTTGCCAAGAACTCTATCGAAGAAATGCATGAATTTTGGCGTGCAATCAAGGCAGAGATTGAGCGAGTCGGCACCGCGGAAAACAAGGCCAAGTCGATCAGCTGCAGCCTTACCGAGATCACCGGAGGCTCGAGCCACAACGTCACGCCGCAGAAATGCAAGATAACAATTGACATCAGAGTCCCCACAGTAACCAATTGCGATAACGTGCTTCGGACCGTGGAGACGGTAGTCTCCAAAGTCGCTGCTGAAAAGGGAGTCAAGGCAACCTACAGGATTGAGGACAAGACCGAGCCGTTTGAGGCAGACCATTCGTCGCCCCTTGTCAGGGCACTCCTCTTGGCGGTGCTCGATGTGCGAAAAAAGAGGCCAATGCTCCTTCGCAAGACTGGCACAGGAGACATGAATGTTCTTGGTCACAGCTTCAAGATCCCTGTCATAACATATGGGCCGGGTGACCCCCATGCATCCCACACTGCAGACGAGCACGTGAGCATCGGGGAATTTGTATCAAGCATAGAAGTTTACGAGCGAGCCCTTTTCCACATGTCGCGCCTGCACCACCTGAAAAAGAACAGGATGTAGCGGATATATTGGCGGCTCGGCGCGTCTAAGGAATAGACACGAATATGCTGTGGTTCGTCGGGTCAGGAATCGGAGGGTACAGGGGCATGAGCATTGAGGCAGTTGACAGGCTGAAGGACTGTGATATCGTTTATGTCGAGCAATTCACGAGCCTTCTCCGCGGGGCAGACATTGCGGGCCTCGGCGCTGCAATTGGAAAGGAGGTAAAGCCCGTCCAGAGGTGGTTTGTCGAGGACGGAAGGGAGATCATAGAGGCGGCAAAATCTATGCATGTCGCACTGGTCACCTATGGTGATCCGCTTGTCGCGACGACCCACAACGAATTGAGGATAAGGGCGGCCAGGGCATCTGTCAAAACTTCGGTCCTTCACTCCGCATCCGGAGTCTACTCGGCCATTGGACAGGTCGGGCTTCATGCATACAAGTTTGGAAGAATAGTAACCATAATGTCCGAGCCGCAGTCTGCCATCAGCGTATACCATACTGTGTTCCAGAACCTACTTGCCGGCAGTCACACTCTGATTCTCACCGAATACAGGCACGATGGAACAGGAGGCGACGCATTCTTTCTTGATCCCCGAGAGGCCTTCAAGATGCTCATTGATGTCGAATCGTCACAGAGACACGGGGTGATTTCTTCAGAAACCTTTGCCATAGTCGCGTCAAGGATAGGAGATGAAAGCCAGGGACTGATTTCCGGCAGGTTGCAATCGCTTGCCTGCGTGGACTTTGGCCAAGGTCCACACACAATAGTTATCCCGGGACCCATGCACTTTACCGAATCAGATGCGGCAAGTTTGCTGACTAGGAATATTGACCCGCCCACAGACAATTCACGGCTAATCGAACCGATATCAAGACAGATGATCGTCCGTTATGCCCCCAAGGCAAAGCAAGCGGTTCAGCAGATGCGCGAATTCCTGAGAGCGGATAAGGATATCCAGAACACCAAAGGAATGTTTGAAGTCCTTGACAATGCTGAATATTACATCGCAGATGCGGAGCGCTTTATGAACCAGGGAAACCCGGAGCTTGCAGTCCTGAGCATCGGATATGCAGAAGGTCTGGTTGACGCGCTTCGCTTTCAAAAGGGAGTAAATCCCTGGCTACCTCCCAGCTGACGAATATATATTAGAGTTCAGAGAATCCTGACTGCGTTGTCCAGCTCTGAAGAAGGATTTGGGTTTCTTGTCGCCGGCAAGGTAAAGGAGTTTAACAACTGGAGGATGAAGAATCTTACTGCAAAGCCAGATTATTCTGGGAGAGACTTTTCGGGAAAAGATCTATCTAACGCCTATCTGAACGGCATCAATGCAGATGGCGCCAATTTTTCAAAGACACTGCTGAAAGGCACCAACTTTGTGCAGGCCAGCCTGAATCGAGCGAATTTTGAAGGCGCTGACCTGACGCAAGTTTTGCTCATGTATGCGGAGATGAAAGGCACTCGCCTGCACGGGGCAAACCTGACAGAGGCTAATCTAATGTGGGCAAACCTGCAAGAGGCCGACCTCACAGAATCGACCCTTGCAAAAACCGTAATGGTGGAGGCCAACTTGCAGAATGCAAAGCTTGACGTACGGGGCAAGAATGGCGCTTATACGAAGTACGCCAAGCTCGAAGGAACGCCATGGCACGAAAAGGCACAGACTCACTAGCATGCATCATACGCTAGTTTTCAAGCCATTAAGGGTACTTCACGTAGTCAGGATCCCTCATTTCTTTTTACGCGGACGTATTTTTCCAAAGATTTATTAAGTTAGGCAGAACCATTTTCATCCGGTATGGCGAGCCCTCCAACCGGAGGAAAGGTTACTCGGCGAGACTTTCTCAAGCTGATGGCCGCCGCTGGTACTGTTATGACTTTTACTCCATTCGTCGATTGGGGAAAATTTCTGCCCAATCCGGCTGGAGCAGTATCCAAAAAGGCGCCGGCACAGTATGTCGATGGCACCGTGGTCAATATCAACAAGTTCCCGGTGAACAGTTCGGATGTCATAATTTACCCAAGGAGCGAAGATGAAACGCTAAACAAAGAGTCATTTCGCACTTGGCAGATCATCAGGCTCCCCTCAGAATTGGGCGGTGAAGCCAACGATGCCTCTGCATTCCGCGTTTACAGCATGGTTTGCCTTCATTTGTGGTGCCTCTGGAAGTACTGGCCTCAGGAAGGCAGAAAGAGAGGCGAATGTCCATGTCATGGCAGCATGTATGACCCAATGACAGGAAAGGCTTTTGCAGGCCCAGCTTCATTACAGGGGCCGCCTTCAAATGTTCTGCCAAAGTTAGACTTGCAACTTGAATCTAATGGTGATCTTTCAATACCGCCTCCAGTGTGGAGTCCGAATGGGAACGGGATAGTGGGATTTGGGCGCTACCTTAACGTATGAGAATAGCTTTGTAAGGTTCCTCCGGTGGGTTTACGCCGGAGTAGAGAGAACCATCTTTATGGGAATGAAGTTCACATTCCCAGGAAGGTTCGTAAGCCCTCTAGGTTTCCTGGGCATGCTCACCTTTGTAATCTTTATTATACTTGGAATTACCGGCGCCCTCCTGATGCTTTGGTACGAGCCCATACTCGACAGGGCATGGGACAGCGTCAAGAACATCAATGACACCATCCCCTACGGGTTCCACATACGCAACATACACTACCACGCGTCAAACGCGATGGTCATGATGGCGCTCCTGCACATGTACTACCAGTACTTTAGCGGGAGGTACAAGATCAGAAATGAAATCCTCTGGGTGACTGGTATCATACTTGGCGTGCTGACAATCCTGGAAGCGTTCACAGGATATGACATCATATTCAGCGAGCGTGCCGAGCTGGCAATATCAATTGCCGCATCGCTGACCAATTCTATTCCCATAATGGGCCCACAGATGAGAGAGGCATTCTTTGGAGCCGGATTCCACGACTTTGTGCTTCGCTTCTACACGTTCCACGTATTCATGCTGCCGATCGCACTGCTAGGTCTCATGGTAGTCCACTTTCCGAGGTTCCTGGTATTTGATGTCCCCATGGTCATGGCGATATCCGGTGCCATCATGCTTACAGGTGGAGTGTTCCCAGTTGGACTTGGGCTGCCATTCAAACCAGAGGTTCCGCCGGGCATCACTGTACCCGAATGGTATCTCACAGGCCTATACGCGTTCTTGCGCACGATGTATGATAAGTTCGTCACGGGTGTCGCGTGGCCGGGCCTGTTCATCTTTGCACTATTAATAGTCCCATTCGTCGATAAGTACAAGAAATTCTCTTGGAAGGACCGGCCAATCATTACAGCCCTTGGCATCACCAGCCTGGCACAGATCATTGTAACTACATACTGGGGCTTTTACATAGACCCAGATAGGAACAAGGCACTGCTAGAGAGGCTCGTAATTGACCCGATATTCTTCTACCTAGTCATGATACTGCTGGTGCCACTGTCATTTGGATTCTCGTACATGATGATAAAACTGGCAAAGCACGCGGAAGCAAACGCCAAGCTCCAGCCAAAGAAGGCGAGCAAGAGTGCGATAAACTTCTCGCAAAAGTGGCTGTATGTGCTCTTTGTGGTGCTGCTCGCATTCCAGGTTTACCTGAACATCTCGGCCTACTACGCAGTCCTTCAAGGAATGCAGAACTACTCGCTCTTTATCATAGGCATCATGATGCTTGTCTTTGCAGGCATGTTCCACCTCTACAGATATGGCAGGGCACTAGCAAAGGCACCCCCACCCAAGCCGACTCCTCCAGCAGTTGCAAGACCCGCGCCGGCGGCCCCCAAGCCAATACCGGCTGCGCCTCCAGCTGCAGAAAAGCCACTCGCTGCGCCTCCTACAGCAACAGCTGCATCCAAGGTAGGAACTGAAAAGACACCACAACTGTCCCAAGGGCAAAAGCAGGCTTCAAGTGCCCCAGGAGGCAAGTCTGCCGCGCTGCCATCAGAGCATAAGGCTCCCCAAGAGCTAGACAAGGACAGACCAAAGGGCGCCACTACGATTTGAGCCCACAAACAAACTTTATATTGCAAAATGTGAAGAGTGAGGGTCAGATCGCATAATGGCAAACCATGCAGGAGGTATCGCCATGGTCACGTTCATTGTTGCCTTGGCTGTAAGCATGACATATTATCAGTTCGTTTACATTCCAGAGGCCAACGCCAAGCCTGTGCTTCCGGATGAGGTCATAAACCCTGCAGAGGAGACCAAAGTAACCATATCACCAGGTTCTTCCGTTGAGTCTAACCCACAGTTCTTTGTCCCCAAAGATGCTCGGACAACAATTGGCATCAGCAACAAAGTAATCTGGGAAAATCAGGATACGGTACCCCACACAGTGACTACAGATACAGGATATGTGGACGCCTACAGCGGGACATTTGATTCACGCGAGCGTCCTCAGGAAGAGGGAGGGGCATTTGTGATGCCAAGCAGTACATTCGAGTTCCTCTTTACCAAAGTCGGAGAATACGGATACCATTGCGAGCCACACCCTTGGATGCAGGGAAAAGTAGAAGTAATAGAGAACTTTGCCTAGGTCCTCACTACCTTTACGTGCGCTACGTCACTCACCACCTCCTTGTGCTCCTGGATTATCGAGACGCGGAACTTTACACTAGAGTTGTCGCCGGAGGGCACATGTTTGGTAATGGCTGTAAATTCGACTGGGTTTTTTCCGCCGAGCTCGGTCTTGAATATAGATAGACGTGCATAGGGGTGGTTGATCTTTTTCCCGTTCAGCATCGTGTACGAAAAAACATCACTCGAATTTTCTATTTGAGAGTTGATGACTAGGCTGTCAAATCGCCCCCCATAATTGATGGAGATTGTTCCATGCAGCTCTTGTCCGGCCGTGACTGGATTTTCAGCAAGCCTTAGCGAAATCTGCTTTTCTGTTGAAGACAACTCAAAGTTCGAGAACCCGAGCGCGTGATTTAAACTATTTAACTTGACTTGACTTGACTTACCATGATTTTAGTGGAACTAAATTTTAGCGGATGATTGAAGTTCGTTGAGTATGTCCCTAGAAAGCCTATCTCTTGGTCCGTTAGTACTTTGTCGAGCATGCAATGCCCTCGGTGTCCCGGCAAGCTATACCGGTATCGAGATGGGAAATGGATTGAATGTATCTCCTGGAAGTGCGGAACATATGAATCAGATACGCCGGCCTTTCGGCAGTCGCCCCAGATGTTCAGCGACATTGTTCGAAAGAACCAAAAGTTCTTTCTGGAAAAGTATGCATTCTATTTCAGGCGTAACGTGCAGAGACCGGATTAGGAGAGCATAGACTACAACATCTGCGTGAGAGAGAAAATAGATCTATTGGCTGGCTATTGGCTGGCTGTTCGCGAGGAGATAGGCACCTAAGATAGTTTCTCGATACAAGGGTACGGGTTGCATCTGTCAAGCATCACTATTGGTGCCGATGGTCGCCGTCCGGCCACGTTGCCTGCTGCAACCAATTTACTGACGCGCGCAACATAAGGACTCTCAGACCGATGACCCGAAATGACAGGTACGGCATCCAGAGGATGGAAATGCTGGCGATTTATCCCGCCCTTGCAGACAGCAGACCCGAAATACAGAGGAGGATCTCCGCCGAGACTGGTGGCACAAAGAACCTGCGGCATTCAGCTAATTTCAGGAACGATTCAAAGACATGCGTCAACCAGCTGCAGGAGGTCTCTAAAATAAGGGACGCCTCCATCCAGCGAATTTGCAATGCCATCAGCGCATACTGCAAAAGCAGTCGCAGTTTGTGTGCTTTAACTACCTTGGCAGTCGACATGACATCGCCGGTCGCTTACTTGAGCAGAGGAAAAGAAGAGAAGAGAGAGAAGGCATTATATGCTCCAGTACTAACCGCGCTGATTTTTGAACAAACTGGGAGGATTCCTCACCGGGCCGTATAGCATGACCACCGCATAAACATATTAAGTCAAATCAGGATAGTACCGAACTGATTGCCGGAGACGCCCATGCCGCAGAAGATGACCTATGTCAACGGCTATGGGATTAGGTATCTTGACTATGGTCCACCTAATTCAAGCAAGACCCTTGTCCTGTTGCACGGGATAGGCGCCTCCGCCGAGCGGTGGTCACGCGTCGTTTCTCCGCTGTCAAAGTATTACCACCTAGTGGTTCCAGACATCATTGGGTTCGGCTATAGCGACAAGCCCACCGTGGAATATACGATGGATTTTTTCGTGGACTTTTTGCAAGAGTTCCTCGAAAACCTAAAGATATCCAAGGCATCTCTCGTGGGTTCTTCATTTGGAGGTCACCTTGCAACGGAATTCGCGATAAGGTTTAACAAACGCGTGGAGAAGTTGGTACTCGCCTCCCCGGCGGGCATGATGCGCACATCGACGCCCGCGCTTGACGGCTACATCATGGCGGCACTGTACCCCACGTTTGAGAATGCGCAAAATGCCTTTAGAGACATGGCGTACGATCCGGCCATCGTCAATGACGAAACAGTGCTTGATTTCGTAAATAGGATGAGGCTTCCCAACGCAAAGTATGCTTTCATGTCCACCCTTCTGGGCATGAGATATGCCCCGCCGCTCAAAGGCAGAATAAGCGACATCATGTGTCCCACGCTCCTGCTCTGGGGGGAAAGCGACAGGCTGATTCCGGCCCAGTACGCCAAAGATTACAGCGAGATTCCGGATAGCAAGATAGTCGCGATAAAAAACTGCGGTCACACGCCGTATATCGAAAAGCCCATGTCCTTTAGCAAAGTGGCGCTAAAATTCCTTGTAGGAAATGAAGCCTAGTAGTCAGTCAGTCAGTCAATTAATCATTCTTTCTTGCGCCTGCGCTCGATGGGCACCACAATGACCTGTACCAAGTCGCCGTCTTCGATATTCAGCGCCTGCCTCTCGGCTTCAGGGATTGAAATCCTACCGCCGCTTTGGACCGTTGTCTTGAACATTGCATTGTAATACGACAGCCCCCGAAGGACGGCAAAGTAGTTCTGCATGGCGTCTTGCTGTATTGAAGAGAATTGCTTCATAAAGTCCTGCTGAGCTTCACTGCCCTTTTCTACTACTTTTTTGAAGGCTTCGACTGGATCGCCAGAATCGCTAGAAGTCATGTATGTATGAAATAAGTCGGGTGTGTCATTTATTTAACGTTAGTGTCATTGTTGTTTTTACTGCTGCAGGGTCGTTTACCTGAAATTTCAGATAATATTCATATGGGCTTGGGACTCTGCTAGAAGAGTTGCAGGCCGACCAGTCCATCGACCAGAGCTTTGACGCCTTAACAAGCCTCAACAGCGGCCAGGCGTTTCTCTGGGAAAAAAAAGCGGATTCGTGGTACGGCATCGATGGCGAGCATATCTTCAAAGTCTCTGTTCGGGACAAGGGCATAGAATTTTCTTCTCATCCCAAATGCGATTCCTGGGAACGCGAGTTTTTCAGGCTGGACGATAGTATCAGCGAGGTAAGAGCGAGCTTGTCCTTTGATCCTCATCTGGCCAGCCTGTTCAACAGATACAACGGTCTCCGCCTACTCCGTCAAGATCCTGAGCAATGTCTCTTTTCCTTCATATGCGCCAGCAACACCAACATCCCTATGATACGCAGGATGCTATACGGAATGGCCATGAAATTCGGAACAAGGAGAAAGTTTGACGGCCATGAATTCTCCACATTTCCTTCTGCCAGCTCCATTAACAAAGCTTCACTTCCCGAACTGCAGTCTTGCGGCCTTGGATACAGGGCAAAGGCAGTCAAGGCCGCGGCTGAAAAAATCACGGATGGAACACTCGATCTCAAAAGACTGAAGCATGCAGGCTATGCAGATGCCAAAGAGCAGTTGCTTGAAGTTTACGGCATTGGCAACAAGATTGCAGATTGTATTCTCTTGTTTTCGCTAGACAAGCTCGAAGCATTTCCAATCGATGTCTGGATTGCGCGTGCGCTGCAGCTGAATTATGCTGCCGCCCTCAGAGACTGCAAAATCGGCGAAAAGCTAACGGCCCGCCAATACGAGACCATATCGTCTAAAATCCGCGTGTATTTTGGCAGGTATGCAGGGTATGCACAGCAATACCTGTACTATCATGCCAGGCAAAGTGCGGGCAGGCGCTGGTAGTAGCAGCAGCTGCCGCTGCGATCCAAAGTAAGACTTGTGTGGAATTTTTTCTGCAAATCTTCATACGATATGTGGAGGCAAAAATGGCAATGGCTAGACCATTGAACATGCTTGACTGGGTCGTAATCGCGGCTCTGGTGATCGTTGCGGCAGTCGTCATCTACCTGTTGCGGCCGCTGGTTATCGTAATAGCAATAGCTGCTGTCGGCTAT
>DATEIL010000261.1:0-12488 GCA_035279085.1 Nitrososphaera sp. | reverse complement strand
CTCACCGGTACCGGCACCAGCTACTCCAAGGTGGAAGGCCCAATTGACGCCAAGTTCAAAGAGTCACGCCAGGTTGCAGGCACGTACGACGGCATCAAGGTATGGGGACCGCTGGACGCGCCAGGCCAGCTGGGCATTTGGGGAGACTCTGTCTGCGTTGACTTTGACATATGCGTTGCAGATGGTGCATGCATTGAAGCATGTCCCGTCAATGTCTATGAATGGCTGCAGACGCCTGGGCATCCTGCATCTGACAAGAAGGCCTTTATGATAAGGGAGAAGGACTGCATATTCTGCATTGCATGTGAGAACGTGTGTCCCCCGCAGGCTGTCAAGATATTCAAGAAGGGGTAGAGAGAGAAAGAGACAAAAAAAGTCTCTACAAGTTAGATAATATATCCTCCACAACGTTTGTGTTAGCATAGTTGGACCGGATCTTTGCAGTGGTGGCAACAGGTGGAACTTTTGACGAAATCCACAGGGGACACATTGCCCTCCTATCAAAGGCTTTCCAGGCAGGCCGCAAGGTCATAATCGGCGTGTCAAGCGATGAGTTTGCAATAAAGCGTGGCAAAAAGCTAAACCACGACTATGAAAAGAGAGTTCAAAATCTAAAGAACGCGATAG
Organism: Nitrososphaera sp.; assembly: GCA_035279085.1. Classification (GTDB taxonomy): domain Archaea; phylum Thermoproteota; class Nitrososphaeria; order Nitrososphaerales; family Nitrososphaeraceae; genus Nitrososphaera. Next base: position 11,861 of record DATEIL010000261.1, on the reverse strand, counting down.
AACGCGAATTCGGCGTTGTTGACTATGAAATTGCAAAACTGGAGGCGGATTTTGGGCCTGCCGTTACATCAGGAGACGTCAGTGCTTTGGTGACAAGCAGCGATACTCAGCATAAGGGAACAACCTTGAACAGCATTAGGACGGGCAGGCGATTGAAGCCGGTACAGGTCATTGCAGTCGGAATAGTAAAGGCGGATGACGGCAGACCGATTTCCTCCACGCGTATCAGAGCAGGCGAGATCGACGGCACTGGCAAGCTGTTGCGCAAGGAAAGTAGCAAGGATGCGCCTGACGACTGAATTATCCATCTCACGAATTGCAATTCATGGCAACGTCAACTTTTGTAGATTTATGCACCAGGGCTGATCAATTATCTTTGATTAACAGAATTTTATCTTCAGCAGACTTAGACCATGCTAACAATGTATCCAGAAACACCAATAGATTATGCTACGGGCAAGATTATCAACGGAGTCAGGAATCTGCGCGAAGGTCTTGACCCTGACATCCTGGCATACTGGTACAAGATGATTGAAGATAAATCAATAGAAGTCGTGCCGGCGCACCTCAAGGACAAAGTGCACTTTGAGCAGGATAGGATACTCTGGATGAAATTCAAGATGGACGTTTCAAAGAGGGCGGTCCCGTATGTCATGCAAGTAATTGAGGAATGCATCCCACAGATGCCGTATTCAACTGGCCTCTATTTTAGAAAAGTGCAGGAGATCCTGACTGACGAAATGAACAAAGAGTTACGTTAGTCCAAAACAAGTACGTTCGCCGTAGGGCCGGAAGAGTCGCTCGACTTGACGATAACCTTGCCCGCAGTTACATCAGCTAGGAATATTGCGAGTTTTTTCGCAACCTGCTCGCTCTTTAACAGCACCGCATGAGACGACCTGTCCTTGAGCATTATGACAATTTCGTTGCCGATGACAGTGGCAACCCCTGCGACCCAGACGCTTTCGTCTTTTTGTACCGATACGAGGCTTGCCAGTTTTTCCGCCTCGTAATTGTCGTCGCACTCAAAAGATATGGTCTTCATTTTCAGTTTTCAAACGGTTTGCCATCAAACATGAACTTGTCCACCACATCCCTTGCCTTTTCGCGCCGCTTCTTGAATTCCACTATGAACGGCTTTGTCCCTTTTGAGAGGTCGGACTTGCACTCGCCGCACAAAAGGTTGCCGCTTTTGCATCGGAGCATGCGCTCGTCGGATTGCTTTTCCGTGTCGAAAAAGTAACGCAGGTACCAGAATACAGGACAGCCAAGGGCGTTTGCCCCCAGTTCGCGCTGCAGTGCCACGGTCGGCTGCCCGCCCGTAAACGCGCCAGAGATCTTTTTGTCAATGACTTCAGGCTCATCGGTCGTAAATATAGCAGTCTCGGGTTTTGATGAAGACATTTTTCCGAGCATACCAAGCCCCGGGAGGAACTTGCTGTGGATCTGGGCCGGCTTGTAGTAGCCCATCCTGTCGGCGACATCCCGGGTCATCCTCCAATAAGGATCCTGGTCTATTGCAGCAGGTATGAGCACGGGTACTGGCTTTCCCTCCATTACCGAGGGCAGAAAGCAAGGCGCCGCCTGCACAGGTGGGAAACCTATCATGCCAATATTGGTAGCGTTAGTAAAACCAAAAACAGCCTTTGCCGTCGAAAAAGTTATCCGCTTGGCGATCTCTGTTGCAAGAGGATAGAGATACTGGATATGCTTTGTGTCGACGATTATTCGCGTCCTGCGCGGATTAAATCCGATGGCAATTATGTCTAGGATGTTCTCGTTTGTAAACCGCTCGATCTGGTCCCTCGTCCTTTCCTGTCCGTAGAGGAATTTTTCGTCGTCAGTGAGTTGGAACAGCAGGTTGGAATTGAACTTGTCCTGCAGGTATTTTGTAAACATCCAGGGCATGATGTGGCCCATGTGGACCATGCCATATGGACCCCGCCCGGTATACAGGTAAAAGTCTTCACCCTTCTCCTTCTTGTTCAAGACCCAGTCAAAATCTCGATGGGAGAAGAAATACCCAAGCTTTAACATCGGGTGAATTTCGCCGGTCAGGCGTCCTATTTTCTGCAGCAATTCCGGCGAAATGGGTTGCGTGCCGAACTTTTCGATCAGTTTTCCATAATCGACTTCACCCTCCACTTCCCAGGGAGTGACTTTGAAATCATTGCCGCTATTATCAATATTATTATCGTCAATGTCCTTGTTCTGGATCTGATCGCTCGGGTCGGCTTGATCCATCTTTTCAGTGTCACTACGTCAAGGTTTAAAAAGTGTTGTTTTTGCTGCTAAAGTTGAACGATGAGCACAGGCGAGAGAGCACTCCATCCGATTGAATATGCATTGCTCAAGTCACTGGCGGCAGCAGCAGAAAAAGAAGAAGGACAACCAAGCCAGCCGAGATCGGTAGAGGAGTTGACCCGGGCCACCGCACTTGACATCGATCAAGTCCGCCGTGGCATAGAGTGGCTCAAGTTCAAAGACATGGTCTCTGTGACTGAGAAAAGTAATACGGCTATTTCGATTTCAGAGCAGGGGAGGACTGCTGCCATGTCCGGCCTTCCAGAGAGGAGGCTTGTTGATGCCTTAAATGCAGGCATGTCCTCGCTGGCCGAAATAATTTCTGCTGGAAAACTGCAAAAGGAGGAGGCAAATGCTGCAGTCGCGGCGGCAAAGCGCAACGGCTGGATACAATTCGGTCAGGGAGGCAGAATGTCTGTCGCCAGCACAGAGCAATCAGCTGAAGAAAGGCTGTTGCAAAAACTGATGATTCAGACTCTCGAATTGTCGGGTTTGAATGGAGAGGACAGGACAGGCTATGAACTGCTCGTAAAACGGCCGGGCTACATAGCGCAGAAGGAATCGAAAGATGTTCACGTGACTCTAACCGAAACCGGAAAATCAGCTTCTTCACAGTCGGCCCAGACCGAATCGCAGGAGCGCAGGTTGACGCCGGACATGATAACATCAGGCAGGTGGAGGCAGATCAAACTTGCGCCTCTTGACGTAGAAGCCGCTGCGCCACCTGTGTTCCCCGGCAGGCGCCACCCACTTGTCGATATTATCGAAGAGATAAAGGAGATCTTTGTCGGGCTTGGATTTGAAGAAATCGACGGGCCGATGGTGCAAACGGGGTTCTGGAATTTTGACGCGCTTTACATCCCCCAGGACCATTCTGCGAGGGAAATGCAGGACACATTTTACCTGAAAAAGACCCGGAACGAGGAGGACAGCAGTAGTGGTATACCGGCCACGGATGAACAGATACGCAAAGTTTCTGCAGCCCACGAAAAGGGATGGGGGAGCACATGGAAAGCAGAAGACGCAAAGCGGATGGTGCTCCGGACCCACACAACGCCGGTGACGCTCAGGCATCTTGCAGATGCCAAGCCAGAGTCGGCGCGCTTTTTTTCTGTTGGCAGGGTTTTTAGAAACGAGAAGCCCTCGTACAAGCACCTCGTGGAATTTCACCAGGTAGAGGGAGTGGCGACAGCGAAGGGACTTTCACTCCGGGACCTGATGGGGCTTCAGACGAAATTTTATGCCAAGATGGGAATAAAGAAGATAAAATTCTGGCCGACGTTCTTTCCTTATACAGAGCCGTCACTCCAGAGCATGGTCTACAACGAGAGCCTGCAAAAGTGGGTTGAGCTTTTTGGAATGGGCATTTTCCGTCCCGAAGTAACAGTTCCGCTTGGGATAAGAAATCCAGTGCTAGCATGGGGAGGAGGAATAGAGAGGATTGCGATGCTGCGATACGCACTTGATGATGTGCGTGATTTGTACAGCAGCAAACTCTCGTGGCTCAGGGGTGTGCCGAAATGCCAGTTGTAAGCATTGCAACTTCAAGGTTCAGGAAATTCATGCCGGGCGTGGCAGAAGACAGGATTATGGACATGCTACCGTTTGCCGGGCTGGACATAGAAGGCGTAGACGCCGGAACAGTCAGAGTAGAGTACAACCCAAACCGGCCTGATTTTTCATCGGATTACGGAATTTTCAGGGCGCTAAGGGGAATAATGGGGATAGAGGTTGGACCTCCCAAGTTCAAACTGGGCGGCAAGCCAGGGTTTTCATTAGCAGTAGATAGCCAGACAAAGGATGTCAGGCCTTACATTGTCGCCCTTGTTGCAAGGGGAGGCACTCTCGACGACCAGACCATAAGGCAGCTCATCGCAATGCAGGAGGATCTCCACGACGGGATAGGGCGGAGAAGAAAAAAGGCTTCCATCGGTCTGCATGACCTCGATTCGATCCAGTTCCCAGTACGATATACGACCGTGGGCCCTGAATACTCATTTATCCCGTTAGGTGAGACTTCTCCCAAGAGCATAACGGAGATCCTAGAATCTCCGCTTGGAAAGCAATACGGACACCTTCTTGGCAATTCTGACAGATACCCGGTAATCATTGACAGGTCTGGAAGCGTGCTCTCTTTTCCACCCATAGTCAACGGTAGTGTGACTACGGTGGATGAGGAGACAAAGAACCTTTTTGTTGAGGTAACAGGCACGAACGACAAAGTTGCCGAGGACATCCTGGCCATAATTGCGATGACATTGAATGATGCAGGCTTTGGCATCAGTTCAGTGAAAATCAAGACCGGCAGTAGAATTTTCGTGACGCCGAGGATGAAGGGAAACAAAATCACGGCCAGCATGGATTTTATCAATTCAACTCTTGGTCTTGAGCTTGATGCAAGGGAAATTGCAAAGTGCCTTCGAAAGAGCAGGCTTGGAGCAGCAGTCAAGGGCTCCAAGGTTATCTGCGAGATCCCCCGCTATAGGACAGACATTTCTGATCCGGTTGACTTGGCTGAAGAGGTGGCGCTGGGATATGGCATATATAAAATCGAGCCGAGCCTGCCTGCATCATTTCACGCAGGCAGCCGCGATGCTCTTTCAAGATACTTTGACGCAGTGAGGGAGACGCTTGTGGGTCTGGGGATGCTTGAGTCTCTCAACTTTTCACTGGCAGGTACTGAGGGAGAATATGACCTGCTTGGCAAGCCGGCAGGGGACGCGCTGGGCGTGGAATCGCCAAAGAGTGCGGAGCACGAAGTCCTCCGGGAATCTCTGATACCATCCCTTTTGCAGTCCCTGTCACGGAACGTGCACGAGGAATATCCTCAGAAGCTCTTTGAGATAGGCAAGGTCTTCAGCGGTAATAATACGTCCAACATGATAGAAGAAAGATGGGCGGTGGCAGCCGTGACGGCGCACGGAGACGCGTCGTTTACAGAAGTAAAGTCATATGCGCAATCGCTTCTGAATGCGGCATTTGGAAAGACTGTCGAGACCCGTTCAGAAAAAAATTTACCGTATTTTATCCCCGGCAGGTCAGCCGCTATTCTTGTCGAAGGCAGAGAGGCAGGCACCATTGGCGAAATAATCCCGGCAGCGCTCGAGAAACTGCGGATGAGGGTTCCAGTATCTGCCTTTGAAATTGACCTTGGAAAGATATTGTCCCCGCTGCAATAAAGGAAAAATACCCGGGATTACGTAGGTATTATCCCCGTCAGAGAGCACGCTGAGGATAAACAGCTAATGGCTAACCTATGACATCGTGTGAGTCAGAGGCGGGGCACACATATACTTTGCAAATACATATACACAGAGGAATATCCACATATTCACCTCATATCGTTTTTATAACCTTTAACTGATCAGCCGCTGGTAGTAACACATCATATGTCGCAGAACGCGGACGAAAACCAAGACAAGAAACCAAAGGCAGTGGCTCTGCTCTCCGGTGGCCTGGACAGCAGTCTTGCCGTCAGAATGATGCTTGAACAAGGAGTTGACGTTGAGGCCGTTGCCGTCAAGACACCGTTCTGCGACTTTGACTGCGGCAAGGGCTGCGGACACAGAGTAAAGGAAGTAGCAGACGAGCTCGGCATAAAACTCAAGACAGTATATTTCGGTGATGACTACCTGCAAATGCTAAAGAATCCCAAGCATGGCTACGGTTCAGGAATGAACCCATGTATCGATTGCAGGGGCATGATGTACAAAGCCGCCAAGGATCACATGGAAAAAGTGGGGGCAGATTTTATCATCACAGGCGAGGTGCTTTTCCAGCGGCCAATGAGTCAGAATAACCGCGCCCTCCACATTATTGAAAATGAAGCGGGTCTTGAAGGCAAGGTGCTGCGTCCGCTTTCTGCAAAGCAGCTGCCGCCAACCGATGCTGAAAAGTCGGGCCTTGTGGACAGGGATTCTATGGGCGACATAAAGGGCAGGTCCAGAAAAGGCCAGCTTGCCCTTGCAAAATATTACGGGGTCGCGGACCCGCCAAATGCAGCAGGGGGATGTTTGCTCACCGATCCTGCGTTCTCTGTGCGCATAAGGGACCTCATGGACCACTCTGAAGGGCTCCCTACTCTGAATGACGTTGACATGCTCAAGGTGGGCAGGCATTTCAGGCTGGACAAAGACACCAAGCTGGTCGTCGGCCGCAACCAGGAAGAAAACGAAGTCATTAGGGCCCTTTCGACTGATCAGGATGCCGTGATTGAGGCAAGGGACAGCGTCGGACCAACATGCATACTGCGCTCAAGGACGACAATAAGGGAAGAACTGCTATCGAAATCAGTTGCAATCGCCCTCCGCTATTCCGATTGCCCCCGTGACAGGGAATCAGTGGCCAAGATAACAATTGCAGGCGCGACGAGTGAGTTGGCAATGATTCCGGCAGAAAACACATCTGTAGACTCTCTGCGGATCTAACCATCATACGTGTACATGCGCGTGCATATGCACACCCGCGCGCGTGTATATATATCTCACATATCAGCGGATCCCCCTTTCTCCTCACGCTATTGCTTGTCATTCCCACAGTCGAGTTAAAATCAACAATTGAGTGAATGAGATTTGACCAGCACGACTATTGACCACGCAGGGCAAAGTCAGATGCAATTCATCTAGATGCAGACCCAGAAGACACCCGTGTATTTGAAAGCCCTGACCCTGAGGGACGTTACGGATATTTCAGCCATAAAGGAAGATATCAAGAAGCACATGATCCTCATCCTGAGAGTTACTCCCCTTGCCCAAAAGGACGTTGAAGAACTGCGCAAGGTTGTGGAGGAGCTTTATTCCTACTCCCAGTCAACGGGAGGAGACATTGCCAGGCTGGGCGAGGAACGCATAGTGATCACGCCTCCCGGCGTAAAGATCTGGCGGGGCGCATACGACCTAAAGTAGTTTTATCGCTTCCTGCACCAGTGGATGCTGCGTCTGAATCTTGAACATTTTGTTTATCGAACTGGCGAGGTTCTGCGCCTTGGCACGTTCGCCGTGGTTGACAAGCACGCGCCTGAGTTTTGGCTTGAGCCTAAGAACGTAGGCTATCAGCTGTTCATAGCTGCTGTGGCTTGAAAAGCCATCCAGCCGGTCAACCTTGCACTGCAGTTCAATTTCCCGTCCTCGAATAGTTAGCTTCCGAGACCCTTCCAATATTGCCCTGCCCGGGGAATCAGGGGCCTGGTACGAGACCATTGCCAGCCGGCTTTTCGAGTCGGCCGCGATTTGTTCCAGATATACCGTTGATGGGCCGCCAAGGAGCATCGAAGAGGGCGCTAGTATTATAGATGGTGTTCCGCCGAGCGTCGCAGAGCTGACCGTCTCAAGCCTCCCGGGTATGCCAAATGGCGTGCCTTCAGACCTGAGCATCTGTTCGCGAAGCTCCCGTGACAGGTACTCGGGGTATGCTTCATAGACACTTGTGGCTTCCGACACACTTTTCTCCACCAGTATCCTTGCTTCTGCAGGTATCCTTGACTGCTTTATCAGCCTGTCCAGCACGAGGATGAGCTCCTGCGATATTCCTGCGGCAGGCACAGGGAGGAGAAGATGACCACCCTCAGTGACTGTGCCTGTAATCAATTCCGCAAAGGCATTCTCGGCTTCCTCGGGCCTGGGCAGGATATCCTCCTTGCCGCCGAAGGTACTTTCGATTATCAGGGTCTCGACACGCGGGAAGTTCCATGATGCGTTTTCCAGCGAAAGCGTCCGGCCGAACTTAAAGTCGCCAGTATACACGATGTTGTGGTCGCCGTTGCCGATGTGGAGATGTATTGAAGTGGAGCCCAAGATGTGACCGGCATTGTACAGCACCAGCTTTACGTCTGGCGAAATGTCCGTGACAATCCCGCTGGTCAGCGTAATGACGTGCATCAGTGCATTGTCAATGTCCTTCTCGGAATAGAGAGTAGAACCGGTCCTTGCAAGGTAATTCCGCTGCAGGAGGCCCATCAGGAGCATGGTCGGCTCGGTGCAGTAGACGGGACCGCGGTAGCCATACTTGAAAAGGGCAGGCAGAAAACCAGTATGGTCGATATGGGCATGGGTGAGGACCACTGCGTCGATATCTTCGCTGCCCACTCCAGCAACATCGAACCGGGGAAGGGCCGTGAGCGAATCCTTTGCAGAAGCGTTGATGCCGCAATCGAGCAACACCTTGCTCTCAGGCGTAGACAGCAATATGCATGACCTGCCAACTTCGGCAAAGCCTCCAAGCGTTACGAGGCTGGCCTCCGCTGATTTTACTAGCGGATCGCGAAATATCTTGTCGCCAACTTCCCGGAAAAATTTTGTGCGCTCTGTGGCAGTCTCTGAGAGCATGCTGTAAAGCGACGCGACTGCAGAGAGGTCGTGAGGAGCTTTTCTGACCCGCACCTTCCATCCCGTTTTTTCTGCCAGCTCGAGGTTGTCGAATTCTTCGCCGATCTGGGCGAGCATCCAAGGCTTTCTCACAAAAACGGTCGCTTCGCCGAGGACGGGATCAAAAAAGGTTCCCGAGATCCCAACTTCATCGGGGATAGTCTCCTCAATTATCTTGGCAGATTCCGGCTGGGGTCTGCGTATGCCTTCGTCAGTCCGGACTACGATGCGCTTTTTTATGGTATTTACCATGTTGGAGACGAGTTGGTTATTTTGCATCAGGTAGGTGGGATTCCGGGAATAGAGCGCAATGCGCGGGCCTTCATACTCTATCTTTGTGAGCGCCGCCTCTTGGGGCAGACTCTGCAGTATGACTGCCATGATATTCTGGCCGGAAGGTTCGGAATTTGGTTGTGATCTACGTTGCATGAATGTAACCCTTAGTGAGCCATCTTCAAATCCAGATGGCAGCAGTAATAGTCAGTTCTCCTCTGACCGGCGCCCATATTAAATATTTGGCTCAAATCCTGCCAAATTAACATTAAAGTTGAAATACTAACCTGCATTTATCACAGGAAGCGAACTGAATTTGGAAGATAGCTCAGTTTATGGTGGCGGAGAAAGAGATGGAGGAGGAGAGAGTTCGGCAGGTAGCGGGAATTATTATGACAGACCAAGATTTGGCGGTCCACAACCGTTTAGGCCGTCTCCAGTGCGAGTCGGCGAGGAATATGATGTCAAGATTGAATCGCTGAGCAAGCGGGGCGACGGCGGTGTTGCCAGGGTTCAGGGGCTCGTGATATTTGTCGCAGGCACCAAAGTGGGTGATGAAGTCAAGATCAAAATTACCAAGGTAGGCCGCGGCTATGCCACGGCAGAGATTGCCAGCAGTGGTGGTGATGATGAAGATGATGATAATGGAGGTACTGGATCTGATCAGGTTTCAGAGCCGGCGGCACAAACGGACACCGAACCACCGGCAGAATAGGCTGACATGATGGTCAACAAACAGTTGTGCAAGCTTAATTAGTTCCTCGACACCAGCTCTTTTTCCGTTGGATTCTACACCCACGCACCTCATGGAGCTGCCGAGAAAGATTCTGATCGGAGAATCAGTGATTTCAGACCTGGGGTCGCTTGTCCGTTCGCTTGGCCCTGATGTTTCAAGCGTCGCCATAATAACGGGCAAGAAGGTGAGAGCAAGGGCAGGCGGCGAATGCGCGGATGCACTCCGCAAAGAGTCCCTTGCCTCGTCATGGCACGTAGTGAGCAACGCGTCCATGGAAACCGTGAACATGCTGCAGGACAAGTTGATGATGGCAGGGGACGAGTCGCTCCCGGATCTCGTGATAGGATTTGGTGGAGGAAGGTCGGTAGACGTGGCAAAAATGACTGCGTTCAAGATTGGCAGACCGTTTTTAAGCGTGCCTACCTCGGCATCTCACGACGGCATATCAAGCCCTTTTGTCTCAATACGTGGCACGGAAAAGCCGCATTCGGTCAGGGCAAACACCCCGATAGGCGTTATTGCCGACACGTTTCTGATGTCGCAGGCGCCACAGCGCCTGCTTGCGGGAGGTTGCGGAGATCTTGTAGGCAAGATAACCGCGGTAAGAGACTGGGAGCTTGGTCGCGACGAAAAGGGCGAGTATTTTGGCAGTTATGCCGCAAACCTTGCGTACATGAGTGCAAGAATAATTCTGGCAGAGTCCAAAAAGCTTGGCACGATAAGTCAATTTGGCATCAGGACGGTGGTCGAGGCGCTCATTAGTGCGGGAGTCGCAGCATGCATTGCAGGGAGCAGCAGGCCCTGCTCTGGATCTGAACACCTGTTCAGCCATGCGGTAGAATACGTGGCAGGCCCGGATTTCGGCCTGCACGGCGAGCGGGTCGGAATAGGCACCATAATGATGGCGAGGCTCCACGGTCTTGACTGGGAGAGAATAGCAGAAACACTATCGGACGTTGGAGCTCCGACGACAGCAAAGCAGATCGGCCTGTCAGACGAGCATGTCATAATGGCCCTAGTCTCGGCTCAGTCTCTGCGCCCCGACAGACATACCATCTTGAGCAGGACAAAACTTGACAAAAAGTCCGCGCGGGAGCTGGCAAGGGCAACAAAAGTCATTTGACTTTATTTTCAAAGACTGATATGGTCGCCTTTTTCCGAAATTCAAAAGTCTTTTCAAGTTGCCGGGCGACGTAGCCTTCGAACAACTTTCCGACTGGCCCGTAGGGCAATTCGAATACTATTTCGTCAATGACTTCGGTCCTACCGTTCGCTCCCCCGGCCTTTTCAAACCTGTGTACATGCTTCCATACGCTGAACCTCCCTGTGAGCATTTCATCTGCGTACTCATAAGGCCTCAGCGAGGTGATCCGGGAATGCCAGTTGCTTCTTGTCACCAGCTTTCCAGTCAGCCATACTTCAGAACCTTCTATCAGCACTTGGTGCGTGGACTTGACCACTCTGATACGGAGATCTGGCGGGCTCACGACGGCAAGGTGGTCGATATTTGTGTAGAAATCCCAGACCTTGGATATTTCCGCGTTGACGAAAAAGGAGTGCCTGAAGTTACCCATCGAATGACTGGAGAGAGAGATGTATGCATTAGATGAACGTTTATCCGCAGAGGTAGTGGTCTGCTCCAGGTTGGTTTGCCATGAACTGCTGGAACTCTGAAAAGGTGAACTGTCTTGTCTGCGAATATGGCGCTATACCGAGGACTCGGGCATCAACGGTCACCGTCAGGGTGATATCGCCTTCATTGTACGGGCTATCTTTTCCGCCCACTGCATCTGCCAGCGCAATTACCAGCCCGCTCACCGTTTGGGCGCTCAGCTTCAATTCTCCATTAAACGGTGCCGCTTGATATGGCATCAACATGCCGCCGTTGACGTTCATTCGGGCAAATTCTCCCTGCTTGTAGTGCACGACCGCGCTGAATCGGTCAAAACTTGCGGGAAAGACAGTCGGGTTGCAGGCTTCGAGGTTCACATCAGATGTCAGCGAAGCAAAGTTAAATTCCGACACGTCATTCACCTTAAACTGCATATTATCCAGCGCATAGCTGTTTGCATAAAACACTGCAATGAGGACTGCCGCGGCGACTCCCGCACTAATTGCGATCTTCCTGATGGGAAGAGGGGCCTTTTTGCGCCTGTGCTGCGCGACTCTAGTTCGTGTCATCTTGA
>DATEIL010000260.1:0-10614 GCA_035279085.1 Nitrososphaera sp. | reverse complement strand
TCAAGATGGACTTCTACCCTTGAAAGGCGGGTTGCAGATAGGACGCAGGCGCTCCGGGAAAACAACGAAAAGCTGGTGGCCCATGACAAGATGCAGAGGGAATTTATCAACATAGCAGCCCACGAGCTAAGGACCCCTGTCCAGCCGCTGCTTGGGATCGCAGACCTGCTAGAAATGAACGGCAAGGGCGCGGAGACCTTGGAAATCAGCCGACCCGAACTTGAGATGATAATACGGAATGCAAAACGCCTCGAGAGGCTGTCGTCGGATATCCTTGAGGTATCCAGAATAGAGAGCCAGTCTCTAAAGCTGAACAATGAAACAGTAGACTTGAATCAAAAGATACGCAATGTAGTGCTGGATGCAAAGAGCTTCATCCCGGCAGGAAAAGCAATAGAGATCATCGTTGAGGAATCTGACCCACCGATAACAGTCTATGCTGACAAACCAAGGCTGTTTGAAGTGATATCCAACCTGATAAAAAATGCAGTCAAATTCACCGACTCTGGCTCGATAACTATCAAGGCGGAGAAGAAGGACGGCGAAGCTTTCGTCAGCGTCAGAGACACGGGACGGGGCATCCATCCCGAAGTCATGCCCCGGCTGTTCACAAAGTTTACGACGAGATCCGATCAGGGCACTGGACTCGGGCTCTTTATTTCAAAGAGCATAGTGGAAGCACACGGGGGCAAGATATGGGGAGAGAACAACAGCGACGGAATAGGTGCAACGTTTACCTTCAGCCTTCCAATCATCGAGCAGCAGGCAAGTGTTGAAAACAAAGAAGTACAGTCAGAGTAGGAGAACAGACTGTATGTGTGCTGTCTCTGTCTCCGGTGCATGTGTCTCCTGCTAGTTGAAAAAATAGGGCATGTGTGCCGCTGCACTTAAGCCTTGTTGTATGGGCAGACCGGGACCATTTATCTACGTCGTCAAAAGCCGTGGCTCGCTGCATGCCAGGTCATAGGCAGGCAGTGGTAAACGCAAGTGACACCTAAACCCTTAATCTCCACAGCTTTCAAGCGTCATGAGAGAGCATTATTTATGCGGAATTTGGCCCTGGTGGGTGCAATCGCAGGAGTAGGACTGGCTGCTACGATCTGGGCCATAGCCTATTCCGGCCAGGCTGATTCATCCCAGGCAAGATTTGACCAGTGTACTGCAAGGGGATTGTCATCGCACTCCTCATCGTCTTTCTATAATTGGTGGTGGACTGGGCTCGCCCAGAAAGCTCATGCGCAAAAAGTGACTGAACATCAGGATGCAAACCGCATAGGGCAGTTTGAGCCGGGCTTTTACGATAAAGTGAGCTGCCTGATAGAGTATGGCGAGACACGGCCATACAGCGTGATAATAATAGTGGCAGAGCAGAACAAGGACTTGCTAATTGAGAGGCTCAAGCTCGACCATGGGGCAACTCAGGTCGTCAGGGGGTTGCAGCTGTCTTTTGTGACGGCCAAGATCCCGATAAATGAAATTCCAAACTTGGCGAATTATGATTTTATCATACTGGTAGCAGACGGCGAGAGAAAGCTGCAGCCCACTTGAGGTACATATGCTCCAGATTCAGGCAAACCTTAGTGGAGACGATGAATGATGAGTAGCAGTAGTTGTTGTGGCAGTATATAGTTCCAGAGGGTGGGGGCAGGTGCTTGCCTGATAAGGCATCTATGCAGGTATGTATGTATATATCGTACTGTGGCTTGGCTGTCGGGCAAGAAAGATAACCATCCAAGCACTTTTTTCCATTCCCAGTACTTGATCCGCTAAGAAAATTCCGAGTACATGATTGTGTACATGGTGGGTCGGTGGGTGAATAGGAAACAAGCCAGCCCATCATAACTGCAGATCAAGCATACACTTTGATTTTCTCCTTTACGGCCGCGATAAGATGATCTCTTCGCACTGGCTTTTTCAGAATGTCAGCCTTGCTGAATCCTTTGAGCAGGCAAAGCATTTCTTCAGCATCTGCAATGGCGGTGACAAAGAGTGTCTTGATGCCGGGTCGCAGCGCGTCGAGGAGCTGATAAATTCGCAGGCCATTCATTTTGGGCATCCTCATATCCAGGATTGCCAGGTCGTAGTAGGATGGTCCCACATTTGACAGTCGTTCTAGCAGTCGCATGGGATCGGAAAATGTCTCTACATCGAATTGAGATCCTGAGAGATATTCGCTGAACGCCAGCAACACGTCCTCTTCGTCGTCAACAATGACAATTCTGCGGCGTGAGTCAGCAGTGGCCGGAGGAGAATCCCTGTTGCTGGCGATGTTGTTGTGCTTGTAGGACAAATTGAATAGCGGCGTGTCGTGGCTGTGGTTGTGATGATGCTCTTGCCTAGCGTTTCTTGTCTTGGCCACCACTGAATAGACAGGATATCTCTGCTTAATTCCGATATCCAGTTCCCCAGCAAGGCCGAATTCATAGTCTGGGAGAGAAAACTTTGACAAGATCTGGTGCAGATCGCCTCCGATGACCATCGAGTTTGCCTGGGCGGTGCGGTTTATCTTTGCGACCATATTCATTGATGGCCCGATCCAGTCGGCAACGTGAAGTGCGCCGGTTTCAATATACTCCATCCTGCCGTAATCCGCACTGATTCGGAAAGAAAGCGGAAGCAAGAGGTTTCGCTTGCGCAGCGACTCGTTGATGCTGCACCGGACTCCTATCATTTCCATCGCGCATGCCAGCAGATGCCTGAAGGCCAGAACATTGCCAGCGTCAGATGTGTCTGGGAAGTGGATTAGAAGTGCATCGCCGATGTACTTTATCACTCTGCCATCAAAATTCATTGCGATGGCAGAGATGGCATCGTAAAAGATCTTGTAGTAAGGGGCATAGTCGGATTCGTGCAGATTGGCCATGTTATAAGTCGAGCTCACCATGTCAACGTAGAGAACTCCAAACATCCCAGATTTTTCGGACCCACGCACCTGCGTCATTATCTGGATCAGCACCTAGCATTTATTTAAGTAATAATGGCTGGCAGGTAAGTATCCGCCCATATGTAATCTTGCAGCTGAGCTTTCGCAGGGAAAAATTCTTGTTATGTTTAACTCGGCAAATGGCGCAGTAGAGGGAAGGCTGCAGTCTGCCTGCCTAGCCAATCCATCCCAAGACTTTTGCAGATTTTGCGGCGGCATCATCGAGTGCCTGCTTTGGATCCTTTCTCCCGTAATACACATCGTCAATGGCTTCTCTGATGTGCTCTGCGATCTGCGGGTACTCTGGAATGCTCGGCCTGCCGTGTCCGTATTGAATCAGGAACGCCATCTCATCAAAGAACGGGTTGGCTTTCCTTAATTCCTGCGAGTACGATCCTTGGCCAATTGGGAGCTGAGTTGGCAGGTAGTTGTACTTGGCCAGCTGTGGTGCAAGAACGTCAGGCTCCACTATGTGCGATATCAGCTCCCAGGCAAGTTCCTTGTTGCGAGAGGTTTGTGGTATAGTGAGCTCCCAACCACCCATCAGCGTGGCTGTCTGCGATGTCGCATTTGGAACTGGCAGCAGAGGCAGATATCCCACCTTACTGTCAAGCTCTTCCACAGTCATTGGCTGGAAGTAGGATGGCACATGCGATGCCTCGATCATTACGGCGAACTTTCTTTCTTCAAACTCCTTGCCCCAGTAATGGTTCTTCTGAGGAATGATTCCGGCATCTACCTGATCCTTGAGGAAAGTAAGTGCCTTGACTCCTGCTGAACTGTTGTATGCAGGGAACCAGTATTGCCCATACATAGGGTTGCCTGCTTTCTGCTCTAGGATCTCGCCCCCAAGCATCCACAGGTATGGATACCAGAGGTCGGGAGAGTGGCTTGCACCTGTGAGGTGAACTCCCTCTATGCCTTCCGGTCTCAATTCCGCGTTGAGCTGCTTTGCAGCAGAGATGTATCCGTCCCATGTTCTCAGCGATTCCGGATCAACTCCGGCATCATCAAGCATATCTTTCCAGTAGTATATTCCCCGGACATCTGTCCACACCCATATGCCGTATGTCTTTCCCTTGTAGCCTCCACCGTCCCAGTTTGTCTGGTACCATTCCGAGCCTCTCCCCCAGTTCTTTGTATAGTTTGTCAGGTCGGCCAAGAGGCCCTTCTCGGCAAGTTCGCCCAGCCAGATTTGATCTGCAGAGAACAGGTCGACTGAGGTCCCGTTGGTGGCGTATTCATTGAGGGCATTTTTTTCGCCGGGGTACTCGAAATATTTTTCTTCAACCCTTATGTCAAGGTCAGGATGGTTTTCCTTGAGCCTCTGAAGCCCTAGCTCAATCAGGGAGTGAAAGATGTCCTTGCTCCCCTGATCCAGAATTACCGTGAGCACTACTTCACGGCTGCCGTCCTTTGGCTGGGCAGGCGGCGATGATGATGAAGTGAGCAGCTTGATTTCGCCATCCAGCTTTGCCTGCCACCCAGGCATTAGCCTGCTTTGCGATCCCAGCACTTGCAGCGGGAGAGGCTCGGTCGAATTATCGGGCGAAGGCAGACTGCCAGGCCCTGCTTTTGCCTTCAGGACGAGGATCTGAAAAGATTCCGTCCCGCTGCCATCTTCCGTCACAAAAGCAGTCACCCTTACTTGGTGCGCGCCGACAAGATAGTATGCATTGCCTGCACGTACATTGAACTCCCTGTCGGCGACTTGAACCGACCCGCCCATCACATCCATCCAGACAAGTGACTTTGTCGACATCCATGTTGAGAGGTTTAGCGAAACGCGCATTGAAGAAGACGTATTGTCGGTAAGATTGACTGCCGAACCCTGTGCATTCATTGCATAGTTCAGGTCCGCCACATATGGCTGCTCTAGGCTGGCCCGAAGGAGCAGATGATCACTATGTCGCTGCTCGGACTGTGTCTGCAGCAGATATTCCACTCCCATTCTATGCAATGAAGATGATGTTGATGATGATGACGAGCCTGCACTATCAGAGACCGCGGAGGTCCTGTCTGCGCCTTGGGATCCCTGCTGTGCAAAGGCGACGGTAGCGAACCCAGAAAAGAGCATGAAAGAAAGTGAAAATATGCCCAGCCGGGTGGCAGTCTCTCTCACACCAAGCAACTGCATGGTTCACGCCTCGTCTGCTTTTAAGGGTTCTGGGATGTTATTGCTTCGCTCCTGGGGGATCGTCCGTCTCCAGAGCATCGTATTTTTTCTTCTTCATTCTGCAGAGAGCCCGGTGGGGCAATCCAGGCAACAATCTATATCTATTTGCTCATCGATCTAGACTGCCAGTCAAACACATAATGTTCCCCAGAGTCTTTGCGCTGAAGCATCAGGGCAAGCCTTACAGCAGGCCGAAAGCAATAGGGACATTATCTGTTATTGTTCTAGTGCTGTTTTCATTTGTCATCTTTTTCTACATACAGCAACAGGCCCAAGGAGAAATCAAAAATGCGCTTTTTGATAGACACAGGGATGAACAGATAGAGGTTACAAGAAAAATGTCAGAGCACATTGGGTCTGATCTCAATCTGGTCATGAATACCTTGGAAGGTCTGGCCAATTCCAGGTACTTGCAGTCTGGGGATTTTTACAGTGAAAATGCAAGAAAGCTAATCGAGCAAAAGTACAACGATTTGAACCCGAGGATCAATAGACTGCTAGTTCTCAACGAGAACAACATTGTGGCCATAAGTTACGCTCCTCCTAACCTGGACACCTATCTCAGCTCGGACTTGTCGCTCAGGGACTGGGTCATAGAAACAAAGGATGCAAACAAGCCAGTATTTTCCAGCGGATTCGAAAGACAGGAATCGTACAGGATTTTTGTTTCCTATCCCATTGTCGACAGGGACACAGGCCAGTTCAGAGGAATCTTGGCGATATCGATTCCGACTGTCCAGTATTTCGCATATTTTGCCAATGTCTTGGACGTAAATTCACAATTCCTGGCGGCGTATGACAGGAACGGAATTCTCCTGGCAGTTGGTGCAAGCCAAGATCTGGTGGGCGAGAACTTTTTTGGAGAAAAGACGCAGGCGTTCATTGACCACAACCCCATACTGAATAACATGACTAGTAGCCTGCTGGAAGGAAAATCGGGATATGGCATATACAACTATGGGACGGGTGAACGCATCACCACCCAGTATCCAATATTGGTGCAGGGACAGCCGATGTATTTTATCCAGCTCGTCACTCCAACTGAAGAAATTTACGCAGACATTGACGATTCGCTCGAGGGCGAAAGCACAAAATATTTCCTGCTGCTTTTGGGCAC
Organism: Nitrososphaera sp.; assembly: GCA_035279085.1. Taxonomy (GTDB): domain Archaea; phylum Thermoproteota; class Nitrososphaeria; order Nitrososphaerales; family Nitrososphaeraceae; genus Nitrososphaera. The sequence goes on along the minus strand of DATEIL010000260.1, from coordinate 4,398 downwards.
GCTGTTTTCCATAGCCATCCTCGCTGCCTTTCTGATCAAATGGAATGCCGTCCTCGACAGGTCTGTGCAGTCCAGAACAAAAGAGTTGGCGGCTGCAAACGCGCGCCTGGCACAGAACCTGGAGAACCAGAGGGAATTTCTCAGCATCGCAGCTCACGAACTCAGAAATCCTGTGCAGCCCATCTTGGGACTGGCAGAGGTGCTGCAGGCGCGGGCCGGCGAATATACCGTGGATGGCGTGGGGGGCGTCATCTCCAAGGGCACGGAAGACCGGGATAGGCAGCTGATAGACGCAATATTGAGAAACGCAAAGAGGCTCTACAGGCTTACGGAGGACCTGCTGGACGCGTCCAAGATTGAATCCGGATCCCTGCGTCTTAATAAGGAGACTTTTGACCTGAGCAAGGTCGTGGCAAGTACCCTTCAGGACTTTGCAAGTTCGATAGACAAGAACAAGAAGATAAGCGTAATTGGCATTCCTGCCGAGTCGATGATTGTGAACGCGGACAGGGAAAGAATCGTGCAGGTGCTCTTCAACCTGCTGAATAATTCTCAGAAATTCGTGGCACACGGCACAATCCACGTGGGGCTGAAAAAGCAAGGCGACCATGCCGTAGCCACCATAAGAGACGATGGCCCGGGCATTCATCCAGACGTGCTGCCCAGGCTATTTGCCAAATTCGTTACCCGCTCGGAACGTGGGACGGGGCTTGGGCTGTTCATTTCCAAGGGGATAGTCGAGGCTCATAGCGGCGAAATATGGGCAGAGAATAACGTGGAAGGAAGGGGAGCATCATTTTACTTCAAGTTGCCTCTTGTCCCGGGTTCAGAAAGCCCAACTGGATCTGACCCGGAATAAGACTCACAGCCAGAGCTGGGCTCCTCGTGTATGTGTATATGTATATGCATCTGACGAATCGAACTCTGGCAAAAAATTGCTGCCGCGTGGGCAATGCAGCAGCGAGGCTAAAGAAATCAGCGTGTGCGCGTATAGGCGTGTGTGCGTGCATATATTGTGTTAAGAAAAAGGAGGATACGTGAATTTGGAAAGTACATTGACCTCAACATCAACATCGTCATCACTATCCTCTTCTCTATTCTATACGATTGGATACCAAGGTCTCGGCATAGAGAGATTTATCCAGATATTGAAGGTAAACGGCGTAAAGACCATTGCAGACTCGCGGTACAATCCCTTTTCAATGAACACGGATTTCAGGCAGGCAATACTCAAGTCACATTTGCAACAGAACGGAATAGGTTACGTGCACATGAAAGAGCTTGGTATCCACGGCGAAGTACGAAAGGCTGGTAATCCAATTCAATGGTATATGGAGAATGTAGGACCTAGGATCAATGCATCCATCCTAGGCCCGCTCAAGCAACCCGTGTGTTTAATGTGCATGGAAGCCGATATTGAAAGTTGCCACCGAAAAGTAATACTGGATACGCTGCGCGATCAGGGGCTCAACGGAAGCGACCTATACCCGGCCAAGGCCGGCAAAAAATAATGGGGCAAGCCACCAGGCCAGCCGGAAGGATAGTGGAAAGAAAGTGAGAGAATACGTGTGTGTATGTATATGGAGGTTGGGCATGGCCTTCAGGTAATGATAGCCGCCCCTTTTTTGAGCGTCATGCTTGCGCTACCATATTCCTCTCTGCCAGCGCATCTGGAATATTCTCTGCTATTTCTTTTGCTCAAGGGCTTCTCTCCACAGAGCTATTTCGTGGTCAAAGCCTCCTAGCTGTCTTTCAAACGCCTCGTCGTCCAAGCCGTCTGGCCTCATGAACATCCAGGCGACAGTCGCGCCGAGCTGGTTTGGCACTATTCTGACATAGACTTGCCATTCCAGGCCGCCTCCCACAAACACATGATCCAGGACCCCTGCGTCCTCGATGGCTGAGGTATGCTTCATCTTTGCCCTGCCAGCTACAACATGATCAAACGTCCACCATCCGTCGGCTTGCTTTGTCACCGACTTTGCGGCCTCCCCTACCTCCATGCTCTTCTTGACGTCTGCAAAAAAGGCAAACACTTGTTCAGGGTTTCTGTTTATTACAGTCATGCTCTTTATGACAACTTTTCGCGGGATTTCCAATTGCATAGAACGAGACAGACTGGAATGGGAAAGTAGTTAAGATCTCGCTCCCCCCTAGGGGGGTAGTAGTAATAAGCGTGATCGAAGAATTAAGCTCTCTTGGTCTTACTTCAGGCGAGGCCCGGGTGTACCTCTCGCTTCTAAAGCGTGGGTCGTCAAAGGCGGGATCAATTGTCAGGGACTCCGGCGTGTCATATTCCAAAGTGTATGATGTGCTGGAGAGGCTGGGTTCGAAGGGCCTTGTAAGCCACGTGCTCATTGGAAAAGTGAGGCATTACAGCGCCGCCGAGCCGTACAGGCTAGAGGATTACATTGCTTCAAAGGAGCAGAGGCTTCAGGCCGAAAAGGAATTGTCATCCAGGATAATTCCTGAGCTTTTGAAATTTGCAGGCACCGGCGACAGGAACGGCTCTGAAATATTTGTCGGCCTAAAAGGCATCCGGACCGCCTATGAAATTTTGCTGCAAAACGCAAAGAAAGGCGACGTGCTGCGGTATTTCTATCCCTTTCACGATTACCATAAAGTGGCCTCTCCGTTCTATGACAGATTGCACCTATTCCAGAAAAATATACAGCTTGACGAAAGGGGTATAGGCACTGTAGAATTCAAGGGAACAAGTCACTTCCGGGAGCTAAAAGGAGTAAGGATGCGGTTTGTTACATTCCCGCTCCCCGGGACTATGGACATATTTGGCGACAGGATGTTGATGATATCTTGGGACAGCGCCACAGGTATCCTAATATCGTCAAAGGAAATCACCGATCACTTTAGGCGGTATTTTGACAGCGTCTGGCAGATTGCATCAGAGTGATGCAAATCTCAGAGGGCAGGAGTTTCAATACAAAAGACAGAAGCAGCAGCCGCAAGACATTCCATCAGGGTTTCTTTGGTATACTTCATGATGCCATTGTATAGGATGGAGGCAAGCATAAAATCTCCAAATTCCGAATTTGGACGGTTGGCAGGTTTATATGCCCTGCCAACTTTAGCTTTTGCTGCATTTATATAGTTATGCCAAATCTGGCAAATTGTTATATAGGTGGCATCACAATGTTATAGCATGCAAAGAGTCGAAATGCTGAAAGGGGATGTTCTCCTATTTGCTCAGAGTCTGGACAGAAAGCCAGTCTACACCCTGGAAGACGCAGTTTCAGCAGCAGGCTCTGTCAGGACCGCTTACAGAAGGTTAAATGCTCTAGAATCTTTTGGCCTTGCAAAGTATGAGCGCGGCAAATTTATACTCAAAACTAACGTCACATCTCAGCCCGCTAACATATTCCAGAAACTAATGCCTTCGCTAACCGCGCTGAGCAACGCAAGGCGATTTGGAAGGAATTACAATGAATCGGACGCAAGGTTTGCTCTGGAGAACATCCAGAATAGATTCGTCACGCTGGATTACAAAGCATACGAACTTACGAAATACCAGACTCCTCTCGACCTCTTCATGTATGTCCCGGACATCGATAAAACTGCCAGTTTTCTGAAGGAAAATGGATTCAAAGAAGGGCAGAATGGCCATGTAGTCCTACTTCCAGAAGTAGGAGATTTTACAAACGAAATAGAAAGGGTATATCTGGATTGCATAGCAAACGGCGAAAGAAGCATCTGGGATGCGATAGCCATAGAATTGCTGTATGGAGACAAGCTGAGCATAAAGGGATTGTTTTCGGTCGAGCAAATCAGAAAAGTTCAGGAAGACATGCCTCTAGAAAAGGCAGCTACTAGTGGATAATAACTGTCACTGCCATGCATCTCCTCCTCCAAGAAGCGATAAAAATAGCCGAGGACCTAGGAGATGTCATCTTTATAGGGGCAGTAGGAATATTCCTGCAGACCAGAGAAACAAGAGAATCACACGATCTAGATTTCGCAGTAGCGAATGAATTCTCCCGAATTTCTGGATTCAAAGCATTATTTCGTCCGCAGGGCTGGCGGCAAGGAGGCAAGGTTCACTCCGCGCGGATACAAGGTCGACATATACACAGAAGACGTCAGCGGAATACCTATTGAAAAGGTAGTCCAGACGGCCAAAACGATCGAAGTGAGAAAAGGAACTGTGTTGAAGGCGGCGAGCGTAGAGGTCCTTGTCGTTTCTAAATTCAGAGCCGCGCAGAAAAGAAGAGGAACTGACGACACGGACCTACGCAAGTTGGCGCAGAAAAAGTACAAGAACATTGAATGGGCTGTACTTGAAACTCTTGCTGATTCAGACATTGAATTCCAGCAGATAAAGATGACTATGGACGCGCTGAGCAAATCGGCATTGCGGTTTTAGGACTCTGCTCTTAAAAGCCA
>DATEIL010000259.1:0-10281 GCA_035279085.1 Nitrososphaera sp. | reverse complement strand
AAATTCTTCTCCAAAGGACGCCGCAATGGAATCGCCCGAAGCTCTTCTGATGGTCGCATTCACCACCCCTGTCGGTGATCCCACTTTCCTCAGGCGGACCTTCCAAGTCCTAAGAGATCTACCCACTAGAGATGACGAGGAGTTCCTAGCTTCCTCCCCATACCTAATGCTGGTCCCGGAATAAATCGGACCGACGGCATTCCCCGGAGCCGGAACATCATAGATTACATTCGGAGTTCCTGTGCCTCCTCCGTCACCCGATGTGGTTCCTTCGCTGCTCATAGTTCCCGCAATATCAACAGTGCTTGCACCTGCATACGCTCCTCCCGCATATCTGGTCCTCCTGGTGCTGCTTCCGTCCACCTGGTCAGTAGTCCACAGGGAGATTTCCAACCTTCCGGGGCCGCTGTATTCTATGAGGATTCTGTCGCCGACCTGAATTGTGTGGGCAGTGGCAAGGGTGAATGTATGCTCGGAAAAAGACGTTGTAAGACCGGCTGCATCTATATTCTCTGCAAACGTAGCAGCAATTGAATCATCCGATGTCCTTCTGACCTTCGCGCCGACGGAGCCCGAAGTTGAGCCTACTCTCCGCAAATAGACCTTCCAGCTTTTGAGGGACTTGCCCACCAAAGACGATGAAGATGTCCTTGCCTCCTCGCCATATCTTGTGTTGCCCCCTGCATAAAGTACGCCAGCAGCGTTGCCTGGGTACGCTACATCGTAAAAGACGCTCGCTGGTGTACCGCCTCCGCCACCGTCGTCGCCGGTTCCTGAGCCCGGAATGCGGACTATCTTTGCAGAGGATGGAATGCCGGAGTTGTTTATGACGTGTATGTAATAGTAGCCTGGCGGCGCCAGGTTTGCGTTAACCGGAGCCTCGACGGTGAGGCTGCCTGAAGTGCTACTTTGGACGGCCAGAATCAAGCATCTCATGTTGGGGTCATAGTGATGCGTGGTATTTGGCAGGGTGACGAGGGTTGCGTGACTGATGCTTGCAACGTCAGGCGAAGAAATTGATATTGATTCGCCATAGTCTCCCACCGTCGGAGCGCCGGAGATACTGGGGCGATTTGCAAAGTAGTATCCGGGTCTGAAAAATTCCGTCCTGAGTTCCCAGACGCTGCGCACAGGAGTACTGCTTGCCGTCCACACCCTGCCATCGGGCAACAGTAACGAGACCTGATGGTATACGCGTGGAACATTTGCCGCGGCAAGGCTCGTCCAGGTCTCGCTGCCGGGGTCAAACATCTCTGGCACATACCTTGGGTTGTCGTTGCCCTGAGCGGCACCTCCAAACACGACGACCATTCCATCCGGCAATATCACGGGAGCCAGAAATTTGCGGCCATACTGCAGCGAGTCAACATTCCTAACCTGCGGATTTCCTGCGTTGAAATCAAGAATCTGACAGGCTCTAGTTGCCGGTTCAGCCGCACCAGGCGAGCCGCCGACTATTAGGATCTTTCCTTCCTCTGAGGGCGAGTTATTCAGCGGGAGGAGAACTGAGGTACCGTAGTGCCGGTAATAGGGCGAACTGGCCCCAAGCCTGGACCAGGAGCCAGTAGAGTGGTTCCAGAGACGGATGTCATCAAGCATGCCGGCCACAACAACGTTGCCAGATGGCATTAGGTGCATCCTCGGATAAAGGAAGAGGTTGACAGAGGAACCACTGTACGACTGCTCGCCAGCGCCCGCGCATGTTGATGTTGCGCTGCCGCCGACAGTGTAGGTCGTGCCGCCAGACGGGGCCTCCTTGATTGTCCACGATTTAGAAGAAGAGTCGTAAATCTCTACAATCCGGTTGTGGTCACCGTATTCGTCATAACCTGCCGTCACCATTACATTGCCGTCGGCAAGAGTTACGCAGGTCGGGTACCACCTTCCGTGCCTCATGTCTTGAATTTTGGTGAGCGAGCCGGCAGACCAGTCAAACTCGTAAGCTGCCCTCAGCCCGTGCCATTTCCCATTGCAGTTGTCCTCTGCAGTGTCGTATAGCAGCGTTCCGCCGGCCACCAGAATGTTTCCGTTTGGGAGCGGCGCATGCCCTGCACAAAATAGATCCTCTGACAGTGGGAGGTTCGTCTCGGAGCCGGAATCAGGGTCAAGGATCTTTGCTTCAAAGGGACCACCCTGAAACGACGAATGATAGCCGGAGCCGGCTATGTAGAATATCTTGCCGTCTGGAGTCATGCAAGAGTGGATCGGTACCGAAGAGGTAGCCGGCCCGGCTGCCCAGGACCCTGCCGACTGTCCGGAAACCTGCTTGAAAAGCGATACTTTGTTGAAGAAAGAAGCGCCGCCTACAGCACCAAGAACGCTAAGGCCGGCGCCTGCACCTAGCATCTTCAAGAACTCGCGCCGTGTTACTTCGGTCACAATACTGAAACAAAGATGGATTTGGTATAAATGAAATATTGATCCTGGTTCTATAGCATTCTTGTCGGGCCCCTAGTCAGCTTGTATAAAGGAATTTCAGACATGAGACTTTTACAATCTTGAACGCTGTGAATGTGGTTGAGAGAATTGGTAGCGCACGACAGGGCAGTCCCGCCCTTGCAGGCCTCGTCAAGATATCGTTTGGCATAGCCAGTCCCCTTCATCATCATCGTGACTGTCGATCCGACAACGTTTGACAAAACATATGCCCCACCCCCCAATAGCCCGGCTGAACGATTCGATATTGCTTCTGTGGAAAATGCTGTAGATTTCCACTGCCTAACGAAAAAGTCTCGACACAAACTGGTACCCGCCAAGCAAACAAACGAAGAGTCCCCAGCAGCAAGTAAGAAAATTGCAAGACTAACAGCAAGGTGCTTGGAAAAATGAATTGGCATCTGTTCCCTGCCTTGCGGTTTGATTCGATTTCTCAAGTATGTTGCCACCATCCGTGTCAGCTATCTCTATGTCGTAGGTGACATCAGTATCTTCAAACGACTTGTTAGTTATTACATCAAAAAAATTCAGGTAAAGCATCACATCCTCATCAGCAGGTAGTCGGCTTGTCACCTCGCTGGTTCCAGGGATATTGGATATGAAATAAGCTAAACAAAGACTGGATAGAGCTTTGAAAGAGCATTCTTAAATAATTGACAATTGAAAGAACTGCTATTCAATCCCTGCATAAAGTCGTGAGCGGCATAGGAGGCGCAGGGGTAATTGCCGCAGTTCTCATTATAGTCGTCTCCCCGGGCTCCCAGCATCAGGCTGTTACGGCTCTTACGGATGGACATGCGGATACAAACTTCGTCGAGTACTCCAACGACACTTTGGAACCTCAAATGAGTGCTGCTGACACTAGTGAAAAGGAAATCGATCAAGAACTCGGGCTGCCCAATGACCCTGCTGCGGACGAGTCGACTGAATCCCAAACGAAGCAGGACATTCGACAGACTCAGATCGAACAAGCTCTGGAAGAGGAGCTATTGAGAATAGATGCAAAGGAGGGAACAACCTTTCGCAAAGTCATGGATGACGAAAGGGTACAAGAGTACGTAAAAGGGGCACTTCAAGTAAGCAGTGACTTTGTGGCTGCAGAAAATAGGCCAGACTCTGACCTCGATAAATTGACCCTTACAGTTACAGGAAAGGAAATACTTCAAGGCAGCTGGGAAACGTCTTATACATCAATACTGACCGGAATGTTTGTCCTTGATATAGAGACTGAGAATGGGACAATTGTATCAATTGAAAAGAAGCCGCTTGATGATATAAGAGCAATATTTTCATACACCGACGAGGAAAAGGAATTCATTGGCATGGCACTGGATGACCCTGTAGTGCAGGCTTCACTAAAGGAGAAGGAGGATGCAGGTATTGCTACTGCAATCGCGATGCGCGGTGGAATATCTAATTACGCTATTAACTGCCCTCCAGAACACTGCGTGCTGATAACAATTCGGGAAGTTAATGCTCATGCAACCTTGGCGATAATGCTGAATACGGAAGAGCACAGTGTTGTGCAATTAAAGGAATTCAATGGATGGTAAGATGCACTTGTTGGTATATCTCTAGACCTAGGGTTACGTGAGTGGGGTATCAAGCCTTTTTATCCCTCCACTAGTGACGTCGGCAAGAAGTTTAGGATGGAGTAGCATCCATTGTCTGACTTCTGTAAATTATACTGGTAATCCTTCGGGTGAGTGCTAGCGAAACCACGAGGGAAGAATTGGAAAATTGGCCGCAGAGTTACCGGTGCATATACGCATGGTACAAGCGCCGGCTTGAAACAAACCATTGCGCTTTGCGGAGAGCAAGCGTACAACAATTTTGACCCCCTTGAAAAAAGTCATTTTGGACTACGTGAACCCTTGCATCTGCCACAGACGTTACTACGGTATATATCATCGAATGATTTAATGTGTGAGGTACAGAGAGACTTCGACAGATCCGTAAGACCGAGCAACACGGCCTCTTCGATGTTTTTTGTGTAATTGGAAAAATAGAGTGAAAGAAGTGATGACCCAACAGAAAAATGACCACGAAACTACTGCTTTGTCAACGCATACGTTCAAAGAACTTGGACTGGATGGTAAAATCCAGAAGGCACTTGCGGAAAACGGGTTTGAGAAGCCATTTCCGATACAGGAAGCTGCCATTCCACTTATCCTGTCGGGAAGCGATATCATAGGCCAGGCACACACGGGAACAGGCAAGACAACGGCGTATGCGCTGCCGTTGCTGACAAGAATGATCCGCAGCAGCCATAACGGCAACATTGGCAAGTCTTTGCAGATCCTGATAATGGTACCGACAATAGAGCTGGCAGTACAGGTAAGAAACGAAATAGTAAGGTTTTCAAAACATCTACACATTTGGACGGTTTCAATCTATGGGGGCGAGAGCTTTGGCCGCCAGGCTGACCTCGTGAGAGGAGGCGCACAAATAGTCGTGGCCACGCCGGGAAGGCTGCTGGATCATATGAGGAGAGGATCGATAAAACTCGACACGGTAAAGTACGTCGTCCTTGACGAAGCAGACAGGATGCTTGACATGGGCTTTATCGATGATATCCGGCTTATCCTGTCAAAAATAGGCAAGGTGGGAAGCAAAGACAGGCAGACTTTGCTGTTCTCTGCGACAATGTCTCAAGAGATCCTTGCCCTTGCCAAGGGGTACATGCGTGAAGGCAGCACGCACGAAATAAGGCTGAACAAACAAGAAGTCGGCCTAGGAAAAATCGATCAGTCATACCTTCTCATGAAGGAACACCAGAAACTCGGCAGCCTTATACGATTCCTGCGTTCCCACAAAGACTCTGGAGAAATTGGAAAGCAGCAGGCAATAGTCTTCGCCGCAACTAGGAACAGGGCTGACAAGCTCGCGTCAAACCTCAAAGGCGAAGGATTCAAGGTATCCGCAATCCATGGAGACTTGTCACAAAAAGAGAGAGACTACGTGATGAACCGGTTCCGACAGGGCAGTGATAGCATACTTGTCGCCACAGACATTGCCGCAAGGGGAATAGATGTTCCTGCAGTCGGGCACGTCATTAACTATGACGTTCCAAATGAACCTGAAACTTATTTCCATCGCATCGGCAGGACTGCGAGGGCAGGCGCAGACGGCAAGGCTACCTCGTTTGTAACTCCTGACCGGTTTGGCGAATTTGAAAGGATATTGAGGCTGACAAAACTCCCAATCAACAGGATGAATGAAGAAATGGGAATCGAAGTCCCTGCCTACCAGCGAGGCGGCAATCGTAGCATTAATGGCTCAGGCCGCTATCGGTACTCGCGCCAGCAAGGTCAAGAGGGAAGGAGCCAGCATTATGGTGGCAGAAGCCGGGATCGCCATCACCCTTCCAGCCAGAGATCCGGCGAAAGAAGGCGCGAGTGGAAGAACTAATCAACTTTCAAAGGCAGTATACAGTCCAAATCTGAGCAAAAACGATTCAAGCACGAGAATATTGTGACGAAAGCGAATTTTCAAAAGATGAATGGATATACACTGCATGCGAAGTGGCACCAGTTACGCAAGAGCCACTTATCCCGTAAACACCGGCTCCAGTTCAAGAACCTGCGGATGAAGAAGTGAAGAATTGTGACCCTTCGTACCCCGATGTTTACATTCCTTCGCTGCCTCCAGACCTTGACTGTGGAGACATATCTTACAGAAACTTTAGAGTTGTAGGCTCTGACCCTCACTGCTTTGATAGCGATGAGGATGGTGTGGGCTGTGAGAGCTGATATGCTAGTATGGGTTTATCACCAGCACTCTATCGGACTGACCAGCAAATAAGTAAGAGTCTGGCAATTTGTTACTTGTTCTCTTAAATACTGCGTCAAGTGCCGATAGCCAGAATATATTTGCCTGCGTTGAAAGTGTCGAGTAGGAAGGTACTCTTCAGTAGTTCTCTGATGGCTCTGCTATTGTCTTCGTTCTTTGTCCTTTTAGGTGGAAGTAACAATGCTCAAGCTCAGGAAGTCGAGGCCAGCGCCGGCAGTGATGTGAGTGCTGCCTCGGGCTCCAACAGGTTCGTAGTGTGGAGGGACACCATCGGTGAAGGGAGGGGAGACATTTACTTCAAGCGGAGCACAGACAATGGTGCCAATTGGAAGGCATCAGTAAACCTTAGCAATAATGCCGGCACATCAGATAATCCAAAGCTAGCAGTATCTGGGGCAAACGTCTTTGTCGCATGGTCACAGAATAGTGCAGACGGCACAAAGCACGACATATTCCTCAAGCGCAGCACCAATAATGGTGCAACATGGGGCGGAAACATCAAGATAACGCCGGGTGGCACTTGCACGACCGCCAGTGGTTCATGCCATGCGATTGACAGTTTGACGGCATCAGGTGCCAATCTGTATCTGCTCACAGAGAAATCAGGAGACATTTTCTTGCGACGAAGTTCTGATAATGGAGCCATATGGAAAACACCGGTCAATATCAGTAGCAATGTAGGAATATCTTCTGATCCTGATATCGCAGTTTCAGGTTCAAATGTTTACTTGACATGGTTTCAGGAAAACTCTGCCCGCACATCTCAAGATATCTTATTCAGGCGGAGTACTGACAATGGAGCCACGTGGAAGTCAAAGGTGAATTTGAGCAACGACCTTGGGCAGTCACGAGGACCTGACATTGCTGCTTCAGGTTCCAATGTCTACGTGACATGGAGTGGAGACGTAACTTTTCCGGATGAGAGAACCTTCATGGGGATATTGTTCAAAAATAGCAACGATGGAGGCGCGACATGGACCTCTATAAAGGTTCTAAGCGACCACCCCATCGACGACCCTGACGATGACGGACAAATGGTAGGAGCCCAGAGCCCCCAAGTTGTAGCTAGCGGCTCAAATGTCTATATGGCATGGTTCGATAACGTGTTTCTAGTCGAAAAAGCCAGTGGGTCCATGGATGTAGTGTTTCGCAGAAGTCTAGATGGCGGAAATACTTGGGATCCGGTGGTAGTGCTGGATGATTCGAATTCATCAGAAGGATGTCCTCAAATCGAACTTGCAGTCTCAGGTAGTATGGCATATCTGGCTTGGCTTTTAAGCGATGAAGCTTGTAACTGGGGTAGAATTGAGTTTAGCCTCAGCACTGATGATGGAGCCACGTGGAGCGCTCCGAGAAGCATGGCTGATGTCTTTCTCAAGGGTGCAATGGTTGGCTCTTTAGAACTTACAGTCTCTAACTCGTCGGTATTCCTAGTCATTGCTAGAGATATGGGCGGACCGGGTTCAGATATCTTCATAGCAAGGAGCACTAACGCCGGCGAAACTTGGGGTCTGGGTCTCAATCTAAGTAAGACCTCGGGAATCTCGGATCACCCTCAAATGGGACTCTGAGTTTGAATAACCAAGGTAATTCGGGTCACTTCCTATTGGTTAACTTAAGGTTAGTTCAAGTTACTTGCAATAGAAATCTGCGGCCTGCATGTTGAAGGAGTTGGGCGAAGACAATATCATTTTCGCAGGTTTCATTTGTCTTCTAGAGTCGAAAGTGTTATGACTGCAAATGGTCCCGAGCTGAAGGGTTTCATGCCGATATCAGTTCTGACAATGGACTCAGAAGACACTCTGTAAATTGAAATATTATTTTATTTAATTGAACAAAATTCATGGGATCGGTGGGATTCGAACCCACGACCTCCAGCGCCCCGGGCTGACATCCTGCCAAGCTAGACTACGATCCCTGCAAAAAAGCAGTCTTGCGCGTCCTCTTTTAAATGTACAGAAATGCAAAACGCTCTATACGGATTTTCTGCATCACTGCCATTTCGCCTAAGAAAAGTCTGGAACTCATATAAGAAATGCCTACCCGCTTTGACTCAATGTCACAAGACACGGGCAAGTTCGTATGTTCTGCATGTGGCCAGTCGTTCAACACGGAACAAGAGCGGGAGAGCCACAACCAGCAGCATCATCCTGAAATGGCAAAGAGGGCTGGTCAGTCAGCGTAAAGGAAGATGATAACTGACCGGTCGTTTCTTTTTTTCACGTAGCTGTTCCACAACTTTTGCTCATTTTTCCTTTGTAAATTCTATCTCGACGTTCTTGTTGTGAATCTCTAGCGTGTAGGCTTCATAATCGCCGACTGGAATTGTATCAAGGACTGTCCTGCCGCATATCGGGCAGGCCTGAAAACCATGCGAGCCTCTGAGAAGTGATGCGGCCCACAGGCAGCTGTTACAGATTACCAGGTCGCGGTACTCCTCGCCGGACGACAACGTCATTCCTTGGCAGGGCGCAAATAAAAATCATCAGACCGCCTTCATTCTCTTGAACGAAAAGATCCCAAAGAGCCCCAATGCGGCAGTGTATGCGACCAGCAGTACCAAGTCGAGCCCAAACGCATTGCTTCCGGTGCCCAGCATGGAGTGACGCAGCGCATCGACACCATAAGTCGCCGGGTCTGCAGCCGTCAGCACTCTCAGCCAGTCCGGCAGGTTGCCCAGCGGAAAGAGCGCACCGCTCAGAAAGAATAGCGGAAACACTACAAAGCTGACTATCATCTGAAAGCCTTCAAGGCTGTACATGTAGCTGCCAAGCGCCAAACCAAGGGAGGTCAGGCCAAATGACATCAGCAGTATCACTGCTACTGCCTGTACGATTGACACAGGGGTAAAAGGCACGCCTATCACTGCGCCCACTGCCAGGAGTATCGATGCCTGTATCAGCGATGTGGTCATGCCGCCAAGTGTCTTGCCGACAAAGACGCTTGCCCTGCTCACCGGAGCTACCATGACGCTCTTTAGAAAGTCAAACTTTCTGTCCCATATGATGTACGAGCCAAAAAATACAGAGCTGAAAATGATGGACATGGCCACAATCCCAGGAAAGATAAAGAGCTGATAATCAACACCCGGAATGGTCGAAGGGTTTGCAGCGCCCAGGCCGGAGCCTATGACAAAGAGCCACAAGATTGGAGTAAACGTCGAGGCTACGAGCCTGCTCTTTTCTCTGAGAAATACCTTGAATTCCCGCAGCCACAGCGCGTACAGCTTTGTCAGGTTGTCTTCAATCATCATACCTTGCAAACCTCTCCATGAACCCGCCTTCCGCCTGTTCCTTGTCCAGGTTCCTGCCCGTAATCTGGATAAATACGTCATTGAGAGTTGGGCTGGAAAATTCGGCCGACTCTGCCTCCACATGCTGCAGGAGCACTGGTAGCGCCTTCTTTGCGTTTTTCACCGAGAGCAGCAGAAACCCGTTGCTATGCTCCACCTTGTTTACAAAGTCAAACCGCGAAGCTATTTTGGCTGCATCCGAATCCGCTGTCTTTATCCTGATAATGTCGCCGCCAAGTCCCGCCTTTAAGCCCGATGGAGTGTCGAGTGCTACAATCTTGCCCTTGTCGATTATCGCGATTCTGTCACAGAGCATGTCAGCCTCTTCCATATAGTGAGTCGTCAGGATGACTGTAATCCTTTCTTCCTGTACAAGCTTTCGGACGTACTTCCACATAACCTCCCGGCTTGCCGGATCAAGGCCGAGTGTGGGCTCGTCAAGGAACATCACTTTTGGCTTGTGCAAAAGGCCTCTTGCGATCTCGAGCCGCCGGCGCATGCCGCCGGAATACGTCTTGACCTGATCATTTTTCCTGTCTCCGAGCCCCACCAGCTCCAGCACCTCCTCAATTCTCTTTCTCCTTGCCTGACGGGGGACGCTGTAGAGCATGGAATGCAGGTGCAGGTTTTCATAGCCGGTCAGCATGTCGTCGCTGCTGGGAGCCTGGAAAACTATTCCGATGCTTGAGCGAACCTTCGCCGGCTGGTCTACAATGTCGTAACCGTTCACTGTGGCGGTACCGGAAGTCGGCTTGAGCAGA
>DATEIL010000258.1:0-5249 GCA_035279085.1 Nitrososphaera sp. | reverse complement strand
TTCGCTTGTTTGTTGGCGCCAGCGCTTCTTCTTCAGCCTCTATCTTGGCGAGGTTGCCGTCGATTTCCGGCTGGAACTTGACCTTTGCGAGCCAAGCAAACGCAGCGGATGCACCAAGGATGCCGCCAATCGTAATTGCTTCGGTTATCATGGCTCATAGTTCGGCAATTAAAGATATAAATTGATACTTTATAATAATATGATAAAATGCGAAAATTATGATACGGAGATTATGGATAAATGCCACATTATCAGTGATATTACTTGCCAAACGACATCAATAACTTATAATATTTATCATTCTGAGGTCTGGATTGAAATTAGTAAACTACGCACGCATGCTAGAGGGTGAGAATGCGCTTTGCAGCGCCCACTTTCTCTAAAAGCTCTTTCAGAAACATGTCGGCAAACTGGTCGAAATTCTGGATGCCGTGCTTTGATTTGTAATCAACTTTCCTCTTTTCGTATTCGTCAACCAGCCATCGAAAATCCGATTCCTTGAGTCTGATTACGTTGCCCTGCGCTGCTGCCTTTGATTCAAATGTATTGAGCATAAAGACACTGGCAAACTGGGTAAAACTGTTGGCACTGTATCTTCTGTCGTATTCTTCCTTCAGGCGCTCATAATTCTCTTCGAGCCATTCTTTGACATCCGACCTGATGGTAAGTGATGTATACCGGCCGGAAAAATCTACTTTTACGTTCTGCGTTTCTACTGAATAGTAGCCGCGCTTCACTTCGTTCATCATTATTATCAGGGCGCTCGGAAGGAACATGCCTGGGTAGAACTCATCTGTGTCCTTTTGCAGCTTGCTGAGGACAGCCGGCTTGAGTCCTATGGTGGCATAGCCCTTGCTTGGCACGCTAGAGGCATCGTATGCACTGCTAATTAATTTTTGGCACTATGCGAACTTGCCGCCAGTGGGGCTTACGTAGCCCTTAAGGTCCTCGCCCCTTACGACGTCTTCCTCTGGCGGAACATAGTCGACAACTCCATGTCTGTGATGTCCTGGGTATTTTTTCTGAGTGGCAAGGGCTACTGCGATGAAAAGCGCAAAAGATACCACTGGAGGAATCATGGAATCAAGACCAACTAGCTCAACTGGAATTGTAAAGAACAGCACTAGCCTCAATACTGTCCCTACTGCTAGCGAAGCGATGGCTGCGGGCATGTTTGCCTTCTTCCAGAATAAACCCAAGGTAAGCGGCGCAAGCGCTCCTGCAAATACAATGTCAAAGGCGACTACGAGATAAACGCCAGGCTGAGGCAGCTGCGATGCTAGGACAAACGCGGCTATCATCATTGGTATTGTTGCAATCCTAGTCGTCATGAGCAGTTTTTTGTCCTCCATTCCAGGCCGCTTCATCGCTCCTCTCAAGATGTCCCGCTGGATTAGATTTCTGGATATCACACTGGAAATTGCAAGAAGGCCGCCATTCGCGGTAGACATTGATGCTCCGAGCACACCCATGAGCAGCGCCGCACCAATTGGGAAAGGAACATGGTTTATGGCAAGCTCTGGCATCGCCAAAAATGGATCTGCAATATCTGGAATGAAGAAAAGCGCAATGATTCCCATCATGCTGGTCGGGATAACGGTGAGTAAAGTCAGACCGCCACCGATAAAAGCCCCATTCCTAGCAGTTTTCGGACTCTTGGCTGCAAAGACTCTTTCCATAAAGTCTAATGCTACAATGTCACCCAAGCCAAGAGCTGCGATAGCAGCCCAGTTTACGAGAGCTCCATTCGAGATATCTGTCAGACCCGATAGGTCAAGATACCCCGGATCGGTAGCGCCCAAGATTTCTGCAAAGGGGACTCCTGAATACCCTCCATAAAAGAAAAGGAATACTGCCCAGAATGCGATGATTGCAAGATAGATCTGGAAAATGTCCGTATATGCAGAGGAGAAGAGGCCGCCTGCGTAAGTATAAACAAGGACAACAAGAGCACCTATGAGAATTGCCAATGTGAGATCAATTTGAAGCACCGTAGACAAGATGTAGCCTGTTGCTGCAAAGTTTCCTGCTACTAGGATCGTGAAACTCACCATCAAAAGAATGCTCGAGATTCCTTCGGGGGCCTTTCCAAATCTTCTATAGTAAAAGTCTGGCAGTGTGAGCATGGCCATCTTGTTCAGTCGCTGACCATAGAATAGCCCTGTCAGGAATAGACATATTGCGAGGCCCAGAGGAAGCGCAGCACCGGCCCAGAACCCGAAATTGAATACCAGACCTGCGTTGCCAAGCGAAGAGTTGCCGTCCACTGACTGCGCTGCTAGCATTGTCGCGATAAAGAATAGTGGAAGGCTCTTGCCTGCGACCATGTACCTCTTGCTGCTGTTTTTTACCAGCCTAGATGTCATGACGCCGACTACTAGTGATAGAACAAGGAATCCGATAATAGCGGCTCCGTAACCATCGAACACCACCATACCGATAGTTTAAATATATAGTAAATATATAAGGATTGCCAAAGTCATAAATAGCTGAAAAGTTCGACTGTCGAACTCAAGAGTGGCATATGCCTGACACGTGCAATACATGAAAGCAAAGGCTGATGTCTTCTTTTCTGATTTCCGGGATAGATTTTCCGCACTCGTGCTTCAGATCCTGAATAAAGTCGTAAATTTCGTCTACCGTGACGGAGTCGTCGCTATATCCGATTTCCTTATTCACTGTGTTGTACATCGATATGTAGTAACTGAGAAAGGCTGTTTTGATCATAGTTTCTTCCGCTTGAAGCACCCTGCCCAGCCCATTTTTCATGTGCAGGAAGAATTTGTGCAAAAATGATATAAGGTTTGGGGTAAAAAATGTAGACTACGCATTTCGTATGAAAAATGATGCGTATATTACTTTCATCTTGTCCGGAAAAGAGAAAATTTTCCGTATCGTTCTGGAGATAATAATAAATAACATACTTACTAAAAAGAAGCTATGAAGGTCAGGAACATTCCCGTCAGGCTTATTGATGTCGCAGATGAAAACGTCAGGAAAGACCAAAACTTTGGCAGCGATAGCCCTGACAAACTAATGAAAGAGCACCTGTC
The DNA here is from genome assembly GCA_035279085.1 of Nitrososphaera sp. Classification (GTDB taxonomy): domain Archaea; phylum Thermoproteota; class Nitrososphaeria; order Nitrososphaerales; family Nitrososphaeraceae; genus Nitrososphaera. Next base: position 2,196 of record DATEIL010000258.1, on the reverse strand, counting down.
GCGGTTTGACCTTCTACAGCCGGTGGTCGTACGGTTTGACGACGAAAGCAGGCGATACAAGCTCCTAATTGGTCGCAGGCGATATTTTGCGCTGCGCGGCAAGGGGGCTACTGAAATACCCGCAGTCATTACAGAGCTTGAAGGGGCAGAGGCAGAGGCCGCATCGCTTTTTGAAAACCTGATCCGAAAGGATCTTTCGCCTCTCGAAAAAGCAAGAATGGTAAAAAAACTAGTCGATTCCACGCCGGGCGGAATCACCGGAACTTCTGCCAAGTACGGGCTTCCAAAGAGTACAGTTAGCGAATGGCTCAGCATACTGACGCTCCCTGATACCCTGAAGGAAAAGATAGAGAAGGGCGAAATTACATCGTATGAAGCCATAAGGATCGCGAGAAAGCCGGGCATTCATGACAGGCTGGTGCTTGCGGCGGCAGAGTCGCGTCTTCAGGAAGAAATGGAGGCCACGGGAGTAAAGCGAGGAGCACCCAAGGGCCTTTTGACGGTGCGCTTGGTGTTTGACCCGCGCAAAAAGGCAGACCGACAGATCTGGGATAACCTGAACGAAAGGGCAGGTGCAAGCGGCTTGGAGGTCACAGATTATGTCAGAAGCTTGGTGGCCAAGCACGTAAAGTAGCGAATCGCTCGAACTATATTTATACAAGCAATTAGTATTTAGATAGGTTTTGGAAGTTGCAGAGCGGACGCGTTCTCCAAAGAAAATCGCAATTGGCCTTGTCCTAATTGCGGCGTTTGCCACCGCGATATTTCTCCTCCCGCCTGCGCTCGGCAGGAACATAAATCCCGCAATTCTTGTTTCCGCATTTATCCTCGTATCAGTATACACTGCGCTCTCATTTGAGTTCCTGCACAGGACGACTGCAGCGCTTCTTGGCGCGGCGGCCATAGTCGGTGCCGTTGTAGCCCTGGGTGCGGTGCCAGTGCAGGAAAGTTTTGATTTCATAGTCAGTTCAGTCGATTATAACACCATAGGCCTTCTGCTCGGCATGATGATAATAGTGGCCATCCTGGCGGAGTCCGGTGTATTCCAGTGGGTCGGGATAAAGGCAAGCAAGGTCAGCAAGGGGAACCTGTGGACGCTCCTGCTGATCCTGTGCACGTTTACCGCAGTGGTTTCGATGTTCATAGACAATGTGACTACCATTCTGCTCATGGTGCCTGTGACCATTGCTGTCTTTCGCATATTTCGGGTGTCCCCAATCCCGTTCATCCTTGCTCAGGCTCTTGCCTCCAACATCGGAGGCACGGCAACGCTGATAGGTGACCCGCCGAACATAATGATAGGCTCCGCTGCAGGTATTGACTTTAACACGTTCATTACCCACATGGGGCCAACCATCGCCGTATCCTTTGCGGCATCGCTGTTCTTGTTGAAATTCCTTTTCAGGAAGGACCTGAAGGCTCAAGTGCAGAACCTGGAACAGCTGATGAAGGAAGATGAGAGCAAGTATCTAAAGGACAAGGGGCTTTTGAAAAAGTCGCTTGCAGTCCTCTTTGGTGTTATTGCACTGTTTGTCATGCACGGAACACTCCATTTGGAGCCTTCGGTCATTGCATTAGGCGGCGCGGCCGTCTTGCTGGCAGTTACAAAGGCCAGCCCCGAAAAGGTCTTCCGTGAAGTGGATTGGCCGACACTTGTATTTTTTGCAGGATTGTTTATCATTGTGGGCGCGGCGGAGCATACTGGCATGATAGACTTGCTGTCGCAAGCGGCCCTCAAGCTCACCGGCGGCGAGCCATGGCTCACATTTATCGTGATTGTCTGGATGTCTGCAATTGCAAGTGCTTTTGTCGACAACATACCGTTCACGGCGACCATGATCCCGCTCGTCCATACCCTCAATAGCGATCCCAACATCGCGGCGATGTTTGGTGGGTTTCATACGAGCCCACTTTGGTGGGCGCTGGCACTTGGCGCCGATTTTGGTGGGAACGGGACTCTGATTGGGTCCAGCGCAGGTGTTGTTGCCGCAGGAATCAGCGAAAAATTCGGCCATTCTGTAAGCTTTAATCGGTGGTTCAAGGTGGGCTTTCCCTTCATGCTAATGACAGTCGCCATCGGCACTGCAGTGCTTGCAATAGACATTTTACTTCGATTCTAGAGTGCGCCAGTGCGAGCGTAGATTACGCTTTTGCCTTTGAAAAGCAGGGTAAAAGCGTTCGGCAGCCGAATCTTGG
>DATEIL010000257.1:0-6914 GCA_035279085.1 Nitrososphaera sp. | reverse complement strand
TTGGGCCTAACTTGCCGATTCTTGGGGTGTGTCTTGGGCACCAAGGCATTGTTCATGCATTTGGAGGCAAGGTTATCAACGCAGGCAAGGTCAGGCATGGCAAGACCAGCCCGATAAAGTATAGCCCTGACAGGATTTTTGAGAATGTGAGCAATCCATTCAGGGCAACCCGCTACCATTCCCTCGTTGCGGACCGCAAGACTTTTCCTACGTCGCTTGAGGTGACAGCCGAAGCCCTCGACGATGGGGAGATAATGGGATTACGCCACAAAAAATACTTGATAGAAGGCGTGCAGTTTCATCCAGAATCCGTCCTTACCAAAGACGGACGGCTGATTTTGCAGAATTTCATTTCGCTGGTGAAACGTTGAGCATTGAGGCAGACCTGCGCCCAGCGATCAAGAAACTGGTGGCGAAATCTGACTTGTCAGACATGGAAGTCAATTCTGCTTTTGATGCCCTTCTGGAGGGGCGTGCGAGCCAGGCAGCTATCGGCGCATTTTTGGTTGCACTTTCAATGAAAGGCGAGACGGCACAGGAATTGAAGGCCATGATAGCGATCATGAGGCGACATGCAAAGATGATTGTCCCCAGCGTCCAAGGAACTGTGATAGATACCTGCGGCACGGGAGGTGATTCAATAAGGTCATTTAACATAAGCACGGCATCTGCCATAGTCGCTTCTGCCGCTGGGGCCACCGTGGCCAAGCATGGAAACAGATCCTTCTCTGGAATTTGCGGAAGTGCAGACTTTCTCGAATCGGTGGGCCTCGACTTGGGAGCCTCTCCTGACAAAATTCAGGCAAGCATTGAAAATATCGGCATCGGATTTCTCTTTGCTCCATTATTTCATCCGTCGATGAAAAACGTGGCTGCCGCAAGAAAAGCCATCGGCATCAGGACAGTCTTTAACATGATAGGTCCGCTCAGCAATCCCTGCAAAAACATCTCGGGTCAAGTCATAGGCGTCTTTGAACCCAGGCTGCTGGAACTCGTGGCCGAAGCATACCGTGACTTTATCCCTGATTCAATGATAGTCCATGCTGCAGACGGCTTTGACGAACTCTCCAATACCTGCGAAAACGACGTTCTATGGATCAAGGGCGGAAGACAGCCACAGCGACTACGCATTCATCCAAAAGTGCTGAATATTCCCGTCGCAAGGCCAGAACAGTTGGTCGTAAATTCAAAAGATGAATCTATAAGTTCCACGCTTCAGGTGATTTATGGCAAGGCTTCCTCTGCCAAGGAGGACATTGTCGTCATGAACGCTTCTGCTGCCCTGACGGTAGCGCGGATCGCAGATGACCTGAAGGACGGGATTAAATTGGCCCGGTCTGCAATTAGAAGCGGCGATGCTCGGACAAAGCTGACGCAACTTGTAGATTTCTGTGGGGACATTTCAAAATTAAGAGAGGCAGAGAAAAAGTTCCTCTAGCCTGCTCTTCTATTCCGAATCCTTGTCCTTTGAGGATTTCTTTTTCGGCGAGTCCTGATCTACGTCATCGATACCCTTTTCGTTCACTGTGATTCTGACATCTTCATAGGGATGGTATGGTGAATCGATCATTTTCGCAATCCTGTCGGTTCCTGCCTTCCTGAGGTATATTCTGTATGTCGATGCATGACCAATTACGTTTCCGCCTGCAGGCTTTGTAGGGTCTCCAAAGAACGTGTCAGGTGTGGACTGGACCTGGTTGGTCACAACTATGGCGACATTATAGATTTCAGCGATTCGGACCAGCTTGTGCATGATGCCGTTTAGACGTTGCTGTCTATCGGCAAGTGTCCCCCTGCCGGCGAACTCGGCACGGTGCAGCGAGATTATGCTATCTATTATTATCATCTTTGCCTTAAAGTCGTCGATATACTTGCCCATAGATTTGACTACAAGCTCAAGGTGACTGCTGTTGTATGCTTTGCATATTGCTATTCGCTTTAGCACATCATCCGAACTCAGACCTCTCGCTCTTGCTATCTGGTCTACTCTTTCCGGTCTAAATGTGCCTTCTGTATCGATAAGTATTACTCCTCCGCCCAAGCCACCATTTTCTGGCGGCTGCTGAGATGTGACGCACAGTGTATGACATATCTGGCTCTTGCCACTCCCGAATTCACCGTAGAATTCAGTAATTGCCTGGGTTTCTATTCCACCAAGTAGGAGTTCATCGAGCGCTCTGGCTCCAGTAGTGCAACGCAGCAATGATTTTCTTTTCTCAAGTTCGATATCTGCAGTGGTAAATTCATTATCAAGTATCCCGCTTTCCCTCAGCAGCTTTTGCGCGGCCATGATAAATGTGGCGGCGGTCTCCTTAGAACCTCCAAGATCTCCTGACAGTTCTTCGGGTACAGCAGTAGCCAATTCCATTACTGAACTTATACCGGCTTCCTTCATTTTGCGGGCAGTGGTCGGCCCAACTCCTTCAATATCTTCAATTTCCAATTCAACCACATTTTTTGAATTCGTCATCTTGTGCTATCATTTTTGACCGGAGTATATAATGTCTGATGCACGGTGGGGGGAGGGGGAGATAAAAAAACTGACAGAAACAATGGTAAAAATAACACAAAAAAGGCGTGTAGGAGTCAACCTAGACTCCGAACGATAGTTACTTTCGCTTCTTTGTCGCCTTCTTCTTTGCGCCCGCCTTTACCTTGGCTTTAGCCTTGGTTGCACCAGCGCTACCTCCACCGATCTTGAACATCTTGGTTCCACAAACCGAGCATGTTCCGGTGAGCGCATTCCGACCATTTTTCATTGTTACCGCCTTTTCTCCTTTCATTTCCCTTTTTGCTTTGCATTTTACACAATATGCCTGCGTTGCCAACAATCGTTGTTCTTGCGTGCTTGAATTTAAGAATAGCTCTTCTCTGACCCTTTTTAGCATTTTGTGAGAAGAAATGGCTCCAAAATCCACCCTTTTTCACAGATTCTGGAATTATTTATGCACAGACGTGCGGATGGAGGCTGTCGCGCTGTTAAAAATGCTGCAAAAGCTTCTTCTCGCCGCAGTAAAAACAATGAAATTCGTCACAGCCTTATGCGGGAATATGTTCTGAAATCGTCATACGTTAAGATGCAATTTCCGCCCTGTCTTTGCGTTTTTAGGCACATCTTTGAGTGTTGTGTACGGTTTTCGGCGCAACAGACCACAGTTTCTGGATTTACATGGCAGGAATCCATTGCTAAATTTTTATATCATTTGCATTTTAGGCATTATGGAAGTTGGCTGCCAGTCACGAGGAACGCCGGGATACAGAATCACTTGGGTGGGATGACCTGGTTGCTCATAAGCGTAAGCTCTCAAATGACTTGAAGGGCATAACCGAACGGCTTGTTGATATTGACAAGAACCGGTTTCATGTCCTTACAGGCGAGATAAGACAACAGCGAGCAGGGCTCGACACCATTAACGAACGAATGCGGCAGATACGAAACGAAGTGGAAAAAAATAATGCAGACCTACTCTCGGTGAGCGAAAAGATTTCGCAATCAAAGAATTTCCTGTCCATCATGGAGGCACGTCTGCCTTCTGAAAGCGAAGAAGAATTGCACAAGCTCATTCATGAGAGCCAAGTTCAATTGGAGGAGAACCAGTACAAGAATACCCGTGAAAAAAATGATATAATGTCTAGGTCAAAAGAGGCTTCTATGAAGTTGGAGGCAATAAAGGCAACTCGGATCATCAGAGACCAATTTAGCCAATTGAATCAGGATACTGCCCGCATAGGCAACCTGAATCTCCAGCTTGAGACTGAATTTGGGACCTTGCAGGAAAAGTTCACTGAAATCAATACCGCACTTGACCGCCTGTATAACTCAAAAAGAACAATGGCAGCAGAGCGTGAGTCATGCCTCCTGGAATACGACAGAATAGCACACGAATTTGATGTTGTTAATGCCCGTCTTGATGCAATGGCGGATATGCGGAGGAGACAGAGAGCAGAGTACGGAATGGGGCTGCCGAGTGACGCTTTATTCAAGGTAAAGGAAATTGCAAGAAAGAAGCTTGAATCCGGTGGCAAACTTAGCCTGGATGAGTTGAAACTGCTATATGAAGAGAAGGATTGATCTCCTGTTGGACACGCCAAGTAGATGACGATAAACAACTTTGCACTTGCGTGCGCAATTGATCAGTCACCGCCCTACTTTACATACGAAAAAAATACGATGATAATAATCCAGTCAGAGCAGGACGCAAAGTCAGGTCAGAACAGCTTTAGCTCTATCGAACCTTTCATGGATGCGCTTATCTCTCATGAATCGATTCACGTTGTGATAAAGGCTCTGGAAAATGCCACAATCTCCGACTCGCTAGACGACTTGGAAGTAGTTGTGGAACATAACGGAACAAGGTTCCAAGTGAGCCTTAATAACATCCTTTTTGCCCGGGACAACTCTGGGCTAGTATTGCCATAAGGAAAAAAAATTTCTGGGCGCTATGTGTGTATGTGTCTCTCTCTGCTGCTACTATTTGATTTCCTCAGAGATATCATGCTGGTTGATCGCCATCTCGTCAACCCGCACGGTAATCTTGTACCATTTGTCATTGTGCTTGAAAATATGTGCGGAGGCTTTCTTGTTGCCCGCCGATCCGTACCCGCCAACACGTTCGCTTAGTCTCGAGCGTAACTTGTCAACTTGGTACTGGGCAATCATCAGATTTCCCATTATGTTTTCGAGCTCGAGATCGCGCTCTTCATCAATGTCTGGGACCTGCGCACTGCCTTTTCTAGTCGGCATTTTCTATGTACAACCTGTTTCCAATTCTGTAATGGATTTCGTCAACATAGTACGCCGTGTCTACAACCGGTGATGACAGGTTTGCGCCACACACAGGTACTCCTTCTTCCTGCTCTTCTTGTTCAACCAGAAGGCTCATTGAATAACTATCTCGAAACATCGAATAATAACGCATAGAATGATTCTACTCGAACATCAAAATGAATTCAAAACATCGATGGAAACTCTACATATAGTCAGTCATTTTTGAATTGACGGCGTCCTTTAGAATTTCTGCGATCATACTCTTTCGCTTGGGAAGGCCGATTTCTGCCAATGCATGGACAAAGTGCTGTTCCTCGTCAGTCAAGCCGGGATTCGTAAAGTGCAGCTGGCTAAAGACTATTTTCTGCAATATTTGCTGGAGCTGTTCTAGCCTTCGAAAGGCTTTGGCAGACGCAGGTCCGCCATTTCGCTGCAGCAGCCTTGCAAGATTTACCCTGTCAAAGTCAAAAATTCCAGACGATACAAATCTATCAAAGACAGAGATAACCTCGAAATAGTCCTCAGTTCCGCTGTAACAGATCAACGTAGCTGGAAGCATCCGGAAAAGACCCGAACTCTTGACTCTTCTTGAATGGTTCTTGTCCAAGACAACTAAAGAGAGACCGAATGTGAGGATGGCATCGATGATCTGGTTTGGTAAACGCTCGTCGATTGTATCTTCGTCCGATTTCAGTTCTATCGGGTAGAATTGAATGCGATCTGGTCTACATTTTTCTTGTTTGGCAAATTCAGTTAGAAGCCGGGTGCGGGCCAAGAGTTCGTAATTCTCATCGCCAATGGCGCTGCCGGGAGACTCTCCTATGGCTGCCACTATCAGATCAAAACTGCGAAAATTTGCCTCCTCTACTACCCGCAGACGCGCAGCACTCGGAGAAGGGATGATGGTATTGTTCTTGACATGCCCGGAATTCAGGGCGCGCCAGAACAACAACTTTAGTTCCTTTTCATTCATGGGCGGAAGTATTATACGGATATGTCCCTCAGCTTAAGTATCTTGTTCTACTTTGACTTTTTGCACGCTGACTTCATTGCGCGCGCATAGTTTCGGACCTCTCTGAGCATTTTGGGCTTGGTGCGTACAGAGCGCGTGATAATGTCGACGAGCGCGCTCCCCACGATTACAGCGTCTGCACCTGCACCTCTCATGCGCCTTACATGATCTGGCCGGCTTATGCCAAAGCCCACGGCGACAGGCACTCTAGCACCGGCGGCTGCCTTGACATCGCGGACTGCCTGCAAGGAATATTGCTCAATTGATGATCGGGCGCCGGTTATTCCAAATACAGATACCATGTACAGAAAGCCGCTAGTTCTTTCCACAATGTCCTTCAGACGCAAAGGAGTGGTATTGGGGGATGCGAGAAAGACCGTAGACATACCATGCTTGGCGGCTGCCTTCACATATTCATCTGATTCCTCTACAGGCATGTCTGGCGTGATGAACCCGTCAATTCCGGATTTCTCGGACTGGTCCATGAACGACTCAAACCCGTTTCGGGCTAAAATATTGGAATATGTCATCACCAAGATTGGGACGGAAGGATATTTTCGCCTGATCCGAGCCGCGAGTCCCAGCGCATCAATCGGCCTTGTGCCGCGCTCAAGAGCGGCGTTTGACGCTGCCTGAATAGTCGGACCGTCTGCGATTGGATCGGAAAACGGGATGCCAATTTCTATGGCATCGGCGCCTCCCTCAATCAGCATTTCCACCACTGCCTGCGATGTGGGCAAGTCTGGGTACCCCGCAACGACGTAGCAAATAAGGGCACATTCGCCTTTTTTTGCAAGCTCGGCAAAGCGGACATTGATTCTGCTGTTATTGTAATTATCATTTGCCATGGGAATTTTTCTTTTTCCTCTTTTTCGCCAAATAGTCCTGGACGAGTTGAACGTCTTTGTCGCCCCGGCCGGAAAGTGTAATTACGATTGCCTCCTCCTTGCGCATCTGTTTTGCCAACTTCAGCCCGTAGGCAATAGCATGTGATGGTTCCAGTGCCGGTATGATGCCCTCCAGGCGTGATAGGGTAAGAAACGCGTTTATGGCTTGCTCATCGGTTGAAGAGATATAGCTTACCCTGCCTGTATCTTTGAGCATCGCATGCTCCGGGCCCACGCCAGGATAATC
>DATEIL010000256.1:0-8789 GCA_035279085.1 Nitrososphaera sp. | reverse complement strand
CAGTGGTTTATCTTGTCAAAATGGACAAAGAAATACGGACAGTACAAAGAGCTCCAGAAAAAACTGGATGAGAAGCTGGACTATGATGAAGATGATGATAATGACGAAGATGACGGTGATAACAATGCAAATAACAATGAGGGGCGCGTTGAAGGTGGTGGCAGTGATCGTCCCACCGATGTCAAGTCATAATCCATTTTTCTTCTTATTCTTCGTCTTTAACAGGCCGGGCAGCCGGTTGACAGTCGTTGCAACCGCTTCCACGCCCATCTTTTTGAAATTCTCAAGGGTCCTTGAGGGCTGGGAGCTGTAGCCATAGATGCCCACAAAAGATATCTGGGCACCCGTTTCCTTTTCCGCGCGTCTTGCCATCATCAGGTCCTCTGCAGAATCGCCCGCATAAACCGCGGTATTGGCATGCATCATCCCCATGGCTTTCTTGATTGCATACGGGTTGGGCTTGGCATGCTCGCGCTTTTCGTCTTCCAGGAAAACACAGGCGTCCAAGTCAAAGTATTTCATGATGCTGCGGAGCGAGTACTCGGCTGCAAGCCTGCTCCTCCCGGTGACCATTGCAAGATTTCCATCAAAAACCTTGTGAAGCTGCCGCATGGTGGCAGGGCTCACTGCAAGGATGTCGTTTTTGATTAGCGGCCGGCGGCGGCTGCCGCCCTGCTTCCACCAGTACTTTGGTTCAAGGTTGTTCTGCTTTTCAAAAAGCTCAGGGCCGTAAAAGAACTCGTCAAATGCCCGCGCAAGGGCGCATTCGCGCACCGGCGCCGGGTAGCCAAGGACCTCCTTCCACTTTTCAATGCCGTAAGGCGCAAGGAACTTTTCGACCGACGCGATTCCTGTTTCGTCGGCACTCTGCGCGACGTTAAGGAGGAACCGCCTTCCGTCTGCTGCGCTTCTTGGGGGCCTCGACAGGGTTGCAAGGGTGATGGCATAGGTTGTATCTGCATCGTTGTTAAAGCCGCCCGACTGCCGGAACCTGAGGATTATCCCGTCTGTCACAAGTCCCTTGAGTGCTGTCCTTTTCTTTCCGGACTGCAGCGGCTGCTGCTGTTGTTGTTGCCCGAGCATGAAATCCACGGTCTTTTTTATCGCCGCATTGTACGACTTGCGAATGTCTACAAGCACTCCATCGACGTCGAACAGCGCGCAGTCCTGCATCTAGCGCGTTGCCCCTTCGACTGTCTGAAGGAACCTGTCGTTTATTTCCGGGGTTCCGACAGTTACCCGCATGCAGCCCCTGTGGCCTGCTACGTTTCCTAGAAGCTTTACCATTATGCCAGCGGCTGCCAGAGACTTTGAAATTGCCGGATAATTGCGGCCGGTCTCTATAAATATAAAATTGGAGTCGGAGCGAAATGCTTGAATCCCTTCAAAGCGGGAAAGCCTCTCAAGAACTCTGGTCCTTTCCCTGCACACAGCATTGATTGTCTTTTTCACCTGATCAGACCTTGCAAGAACTTGCGAAGCGATAGCAAGCGACAGAACGCTGATGGGGTATGGCGACTGGATTGTGGACTTGAATACGTTCACAAACTTTTGGTTGGCTATCATATAGCCTACCCTGGCGCCGGCCAGGCCAAAGGCCTTTGATAGCGTGCGAAGGACAATTACGTTGTCGCGCCTAGTGGCCTCTGACGACAGCGAGTAGTCCGCAAAATCGACATAGGCTTCGTCAACCAGCACCAGCGCCCTGCCCTCCAGCGAGTCAATGATGTCATCAACTATTGTCTGCCTGCCGAACTGGTTGCCAGTCGGGTTGTTGGGAGAGCAAATGTATACGAGGTCAGACCTGCTCGCAGATTTTAGGAATTCCTTTTGTCGTAATTCAAAATTTGCGCCGAGCGGGACCCTGTCCACTCTGATGTCATGGAGCTCGCACCTGTTGACAAAATAAGAAAAGGTCGGCGTAAACACGGTGGCGCGTCTGCACCCAAGCGTCGAGAGCAAGAGTTCGATTATCTGGTCCGAGCCGCTGCCCGCGGCAACGTATTTTTCGTCAACTCCTGCATACCTGCCAAGCTGGCCATAGAGCTGGTCTAGCTCGTCGATAGGGTATTCGCGGAGGTCAACCCTTGAAGCGGCTTCCTTTGCAATGTCCCGTACAAACTGGGCATCCAGGGCAAAATTTTCGTTCGAGTCAAGCTTTATCGCCCCCAAGATCTTTTCTGGCGGGATATACCGGTCAAGCTTTGATATCCTCTTCAGGCTATCCTCAAGCCTGCTTCTTCTTTTTCTGCCGCTGCCTTCGCCGTCGCGCCCTCCAGTCATCATCTTTTTTTTCATTGCTCTTTCTCTTCCATCCTTGCCTTGACAGCCTCGTAGTGATTTGGCAGCCCTTCGGAAAGCGCGATTTCCCTTATTGGCCGCGCCGCCCGCGCAAGGCCTTCCCTTGTAACAGTTACCTTGTTGACAATTTTCACAAAGTCAAGTACTGAAAGCGAGCCCCTTGACTTGCCAAAGCCAAGCGTGGGGAGCACGTGGTTTGAGCCCAGGCAGTAGTCGCTTGCTGAAGAAGGCGTCATTGGTCCGACCAGCACGAGCCCCGCGGATCTTATCCTCCTGGCTACAGAATCGGCATTTTTTGCAATGATTTCAATATGCTCTGGCGCAAACTCGTTGGCAAATTCAATGCATGCGGGCACGCCCTTGCAGATTGCGATAAAGCCGTTCTTCTCAAGGCTGGCACTGATAATTTCACGCCTTTCAATATCCTTATTTTGCAAAATGCCGTCCACGTGCGACTGGACCTGAGACGCCAGGCTCTCCGAGGTAGTCACAAGCCCGCAGACAGTGTCGGCGCTGTGTTCTGCCTGCGAGACCAGGTCGACTGCAACGATGCGGGAGTCGGCCGTCGAATCGGCGTATATGAGGAGCTCAGTCGGCCCTGCGACCATGTCGGTCGAGACAGTCCTGGACGCCACCAGCTTTGCCGCAGTGACATACATGCCGCCGGGGCCTACAATCTTGCTCACCGGCCTGATAGTCTCTGTGCCGTATGCAAGCGCCGCTATTCCATGCGCGCCGCCCACCTTGTAGAATTCCTTGACCCCGCAAATGTCGGCGGCCGCAACGGTCAGGGGATCGACTGTTCCGTCCTTTCTTGCCGGGGAAATGGCGACTATTCGCTTTACCCCCGCTATCCTGGCCGGCACGGCGCACATGACAAGCGTGCTTGGGTACCTCGCCTTGCCGCCGGGGACATAGCAACCGACGCTGGAGACCGGGGACAGCTGGCGCTCAATGCTCACACCTTCAAATGATAGCGTGATGCCCCTCAGGCGCTTAAGCAGTGCGCGCTCGCCCTTTTCAAGGCGCTCCTTCATCAGCCTGATTGTCTTGGCCTGCTCAAGGGAAATGTCCTTGTACGCCTTGTCTACCTCCTGTCTTGTTATTCTCAGCGCGGCAGGCCTTACACCATCGAATTTTTCAGCATAGCTCAAAAGTGCCGCGTCCCCACCCTCTGCCACGCCTTTCATTATATCGCCGGCGCCCTGGATTACTGAATCGGGAATGGCAGCTGACCTGCGAAGCCCGGCCGCCTCTGCAGCAGGGTCCGCGACGCGGATTAATTTCATGCCCTAAGAGTATCCATCCAGGTTGATTTCATCAAGGGGAAGAATTTGCCGGGGCTCCATGACCACGAGGCCCTGCGCCAGCTTTCTCAGCTTTGGCACTATTCTGATAAATTCATTCTTGTCAATTACAGTGTTTACTCCAAACCACCCGTCTTCTGACAGCGGGCTGATGGTCGGCCGCTTTAATGCCGGAAGCTCTGTAAGCAGCCTTGGCAGATTTTCCTTTTTGACATTTACAAATATGTGCAGCTTTTTCCTGCCTTCAATTACTCCCCTCAAAAGCGCGACCATGTCTGCTATTTTTTCCCGCTTTGCAGCGTCCTTTAGCGCCTTCTTGTTTGCCACTAGGACCGCCGTGGATTCGGCCACGTTTTCTATTATCTTTAGGTTGTTCTGGGCAAGGGTCGTGCCGGTTTCAGTGATGTCAAAAATCGCATCAACATCCTCAGGCGGCTTGGCTTCTGTTGCGCCAAATGAAAGGAATATCTCCACTTTCTTGTTCTCGCCCACGCGCAGCCACGGCGTGATTATCATTGGGTCTGCGTTGCCATAGTGCTTCTTGTAGGACGGCCTTGACTTGAAAAACGCCGAAGTAGTAGTCAGGTATTCCGAAGATACTCTTATTGTCCTGCCCGTCTCGGCAAAACCGGCAATCATCTCGTCGACGCTGGAATACGTAAAACTTGTCGGCACTGCGATAACCTGCTTTACCCGTCCGATCTCTAGGTCAAGCAGAACCTCAACATCCGCCTTGGCCTCCAAAATCCAGTCCCTGCCAGTTATCCCTACATCGTAGAAGCCCTCCTGCACGTAGGTAGGAATTTCCTGCGGCCTTAGAATTTTTGTGTCGATTTCCGGGTCGCTGAGTCTGACCCTGTACGTCCTTCCGCGGCCACTGACGCTCTGCCACGCCTGCTCCAAGAGCTTGAAAGTTACCTCCTCGATACTGCCCTTGGGAACTGCAAATTTCACAGTCGCCATATTATAATGACAGAATAGCAAGTGGTTTCACAGGTTATTTATCGCTTCTGTCCGGAATATTGAAAATCTGCCAATTCCTGCCAGTGGACTGTTACTGCGGGCGGCGGTGGTAGTTATGCCAGTAGTAGTGGCAATAGCAACAATAGCGGTATCAGCCCAGTCTGCATCGCGGGGATATGATGATGATGACGACGTGATTGTATGGTATGGCTCCGCCGCCGTCGGCCTTGTCTCCAAAATGTTTCTGACCTTCCGCAAGGGTGTATTGTCCCTGTGGGATTGGAATTCTTTTGCCGATCCACAAGCTAGTTGAATTTTCTCGCATGGAGCCTCATGTGGCCCTGCTGGATCCCCTCATCTGACAGAGCGCGAATTGCCGCAAAATTCTGTGCAAGGCCCGCACAGGCCATGACCATCGCAAGCTCCTTTGCACCCGACACTCCCATTATCTGAAGCGCCGCTTTTACCGTAGGATGTGACGTAGTTATCCCGCCAACTACTCCTACGGCAAGCGGAAGCTCAAGCTCTCCCGCCAAATCGCCGTTCCTCGTCCTGCGCCATCTAGTAAGGGACCTGTACTGCCCGTCCCTCGCAGCAAATGCATGTGCACCTGCTTCTATGGCCCTGAAATCCTGACCCGTCGCAAGGGCAACGGCGTCTATGCCGTTCATGACTCCCTTGTTGTGGGTCACCGCCCTGTATACGTCAGAGTGCGCCAGAGCGTAAGCATAGAGGATGCGCCTGACGATCCTCGGGCCGCCGATTTCCTTCTGCGAAAATACTGCCTTGCACTTTACCATCCTGCGCGTAGCATAGTTTGAAAGGATCTTGAGCACGACTTCACCTCCTCCAGTAATATCTGATATCAGCGGTGCGACGGCTTCGCACATGGTGTTTATCACATTGGCTCCCATCGCGTCCTTTGTGTCGACGACAATCTCTGCAAGGAGCATTGTGCCGATCTTGTTTGCGCTGGTATCGCGCAGCAGTCGTACCTGGAGATCCTTCGCTACTACCGATCTGCTCTTGCCATTGGCAACTGCAAGTATCTTCTTCTTGTTTCTGCGTACCCGATCTGCTGCCGCCTTTGGGCTGGTGATGCCTACGACTTGGACCTGGCCTATCATCAGCGAATCGGAGGCAACCGCGGTGAATCCGCCCATGAATTTTGCAATCTTGGCTGCCTTGCTCGCAGCAGCAATGACCGATGGTTCCTCAATTGCCATCGGGATCAGGATCTCTTTGCCGTTTATGACAAAGTTGGTGGCCACTCCCATTGGCACGGACATTGAGCCAATTGCATTCTCCACCATCCTGCTCGCGCTTTCAAATGGAAGAGGCTGGAGTGACGACTCGATGTCGCCCGCGCCCGTGGACATCTTTAGGAACTCAAGGCGCTCCTGCCTGTTCATTTCATAGAATTTCTTGTCAGTCATTTCTAGCTATAACAACTACCATTGCCGCCACTGCCATTACTATCACTACTACTGCTGTTGGTTGTCGCTGGTTACTCTTAAAATCTTGTCATCTCCTGGGGTCGGTATTGCCCTGCCGTCTCTGTTGCTGGTGGTGATGTAGAGCGACCCGTCCTGGGCTTCTATTACGTCGCGTATTCTGCCAAATCCCGTAAGCACGTTGCTTTCCGTTCCATTCTGCAGGTCAACGAGCCTCAGGTGCGAAGCCTTGAGCGTGGCGACCAGGATGTCGTTCTTGTAGCCCAGGCTGTCCGACTTTGCAAAGGCAATTCCCGCCGGCGCAACAGCGGGGTCAAAACAGACGATCGGCTTTTCAAACTGTTTCGCATCGCAGTTTTCAATTGGCCAGCCATAATTTCCCTCGGGCTTGATGAGGTTCAGCTCATCGTTTCCCTCCTGGCCATGTTCGCTTGCATACATTTCGTTTGTAAGGGTGTTCCATGTAATCCCCTGCACGTTTCTATGGCCGTACGAGTAAACCGGTGAGCCGGGATACGGGTTATCCTCGGGAATTGTCCCGTCTGCGTTTATCCTGAGGATCTTGCCGGCAAGCGACTTTGCGTTCTGGGCAAGGTCGGGCTGCCTCGCATCACCGGTGGCGATGTAGAGCTTGCCGTCAGGGCCGAATTTTATCCTGCCTCCGTCGTTTCTATCCGCAGCCGGGATCCCGTCGAGCACCACCTTGGAGTCTACTATCTTGTTTTCGCGCTCTGTGAGCAT
Organism: Nitrososphaera sp.; assembly: GCA_035279085.1. Taxonomy (GTDB): domain Archaea; phylum Thermoproteota; class Nitrososphaeria; order Nitrososphaerales; family Nitrososphaeraceae; genus Nitrososphaera. Next base: position 2,023 of record DATEIL010000256.1, on the reverse strand, counting down.
CAGGACCTTGTTCATGACTGCAGTCCCGTTGGAGTATGTGTGATAGATGTACATGAGGTGGTTCTGCTCAAAGTCGGGATGCAGCGCCAGGCCGAGCAGCCCCGATTCCTCCTTCTGCTCCACGTTGATGTACGCCACAGGCTCCTCAAGCAGCTTGCCCTGTGCGTCTATCACCCTTATCCTCCCTGCCCGCTCGGTGAAAAAGACCCTGCCGTCAGGCGCCACGTCGACTGCCCAGGGAACTTCAAGGTTCTCGGCAAGGACCTTCACGCCTGTACCCGTATGGTTGCCCGAAGTCGCGCCAGAGCCGGGCTCCGGGATCGGGAGGGTAGTCTGGGATGGAGTTACCAGAAACGTGGCAAGGGCGGCCCCTGCCACCGCGACTACTGCAATTATTGCAAGCCTCCGTTCCTTTTCCATTCTGCTATTATACCACTAACGAGAGTGGTGGGCGCAGTTTGCCGTTATAATTGCTGTGCTTTTGCAATTGCAAGGTTTAAAATAATCATAAGAGTGATCAGATCTCAGGTATATAGTCAAATGAAGGTCTCGGAAATCATGGTCAGCGATGTCTTTACGTTAAGTCCGGAGGATACAATCGCAAAGGCGTACAGCTTGATGGAGAGCAAGAGGGTAAGCCAGATCCCAGTAGTTGACGGCGACAGCAAATACTCAGGCATGATCTTTGCAAAACAGCTCATTTCGTCTTCAGCCCAGCCGACCTCAAAGCTCAAGAGCTTTATTGTCAACACGTCTACCGCCACGCCAGAAGGCGACGTCGAAAAGGCGGCCCAGCTTGTGATAGGCAGTGGAAACCGCGCCATCCCGGTGGTTGAGCGCGGCAGGCTGGTAGGGATCGTGAGTGAAACCGACATTGTCCAGACTGCAGACTTTGGGCACGCCACGGTCGACGAGGTCATGACCGGCGCGATCGTCATCGAAGAGGAAGCCTCGATCGCTGACGCCCTTTCCAAAATGCGGAGGTACAATATTTCCCGTCTGCCCGTAATTGACGGCGAAGGAGTCCTCCGGGGCGTAGTGAACATACTTGACATTGGCAAGATTGTCGCAGTCACACCACGGGAACGAACAAGCCAGTCTGCGGGGATCTCGGGCGGGACGTCGAGCATGCGAGAGGTCCGCGTCAAGGACATCATGAGACGCGCCACCTCTGCAGAGAGGGGAACGCGTCTGAATTCACTCACCGACACATTCAGGCGGAACGAAGAGGTAGTGGTCGTAGGGGAGAGGAGACCCATGGGGATTGTCACTCCAAAAGATGCCCTTGAGCTCGTGCTGCCAAAGAAGAAATCCGCGCCCACCATCCATATGGCTCACATTGAAAACGGAGAGGACCGTGCCGAGATACAGGAGCAGCTGGAAAGGTTCCTGAAAAAGATCCAGGGCAAGATAGGCGATGTCCGCTCCGTGGTTGTCTATGTTGACAAGCACAAGACCCGCAAGTACTCTATCCGGACTCGCCTGATAACTGCCAAGGGCGTAATCGATGCAAAAGCAGTAGGATACGACCCGATCTCCGCGTCCAAAGAGCTAGTGGGCAAACTGGAGCGCAGGGTCAAATCTGAACACAGCCAAAAGGTTCAGGACCGTCGCCACCGCGAGAGTGCCAGAAGAGCATAATAATACTAAGAAGAAGGATATGGCGCGGATGAGGAGATTCGAACTCCTGATCGCCCGAAGGCGAATCGGCTCTCAAGGCCGACGCATTATTGTGTTTTCCCTTTTTTGAAGAGGGAAAAGACCACTCTGCCACATCCGCGCAGCCACTTTTTCTTGGTTTCTTACTATTATACGTTAATTCGTGGCAGCGTCAAGTACTATAAAATGCCACGGTAATCATGAAATCAGGCGCCAACAGAGTCTTGCGCTTTCTGGCTTGGCGCAATTCTTGCAAGCGATTTCAGGGACGCCACCCCGAGCACCTCCCCAGCATCGTTCACCACGGGAAGACGCGTGATATTCTTGCTCCTCATGAGCGAGATCGCGTCTTCAGTCGACGAAT
>DATEIL010000255.1:0-5106 GCA_035279085.1 Nitrososphaera sp. | reverse complement strand
GCTTCCATGTTGCGTATTTCTTGGTTGACCTGTCGAGAAAAGTTGGCAAACCACAAAGGAATATTGGCTATGCTGTTCTTAACTGAAAATCCACCCTCCATGCTCCAGGCAAACTCTACTGGCGCAACTGTTTCGCAAGAGTAACCATGCATCCTGACGTAGCTAGTGGCTTCTCCGAAAGACGAGAACCTGACATCTATGCCCGCAGCCTTCAGCTGATCCGCAACCATCACAAGTCGACTGGCATGGCCCAGGCCAACCCCGTATGGCGCAAGATACGCTGTGCCCAAACGTGAATTTCATGACAGCGTGAATATATAATGCATTGTCAAAGCTGTACCCTGGCAACCTCTCCGCCCGGCTCTAGCTCCTTGAACACAATGGCTTGGAATGTATATAGTCTTGATGAAGCATCGCGCAACACGTCGGTCGCTGCCCCCGCTTTGTAACAGAGGTTTACCAGAAATTCATCTGCATCCCAGTGCATCTCGACAGGCACCTGGGGCAATAGTAACCCGGAGCCATGCTTCCACTTCAGCAAGAGGCCGTCCTTGCCAATTCTGATCGCATTTTTGAAGCCAAGAGGACCTGCCCTCAATTCCACCGGCGTAGTCAGCACACTTACTTCAAAGATGGTGGATGCAAGCTCTGCCAGGTCGACCGGTGGAAAACGGGGGTCGGCAGTAGCCGCGGCAATAGCAGCCTCGACTACCGACCGTGGGAGTGTTTTGTAAGGCAATGGGAATCCGATGCAGCCCCGGAGACGCTCTTCTCCGTTTCTGGTGAGGTAGTTGATTGTTACAAAAACGCCTGCCTCATCCACAGGTTCAGTTGTGGACTCGACAACTCGCGAATCGCGAAGATAAGTTTCGACGGCCCTTCTTGCCAAGCGGACCAGTGACATGCCCTCTTGGTCAGATATCAATGTCCCAAAATTCAGCTGGAGCCACTAAAAAGCGATGCGGATATTCTAGTAGTATATTTCAGTACTGTTCAGTGCTATTTATTTTAACCCTAATTCGTACCGGTATCCAGTGAACGTACCTGATGATGTCATTCCATTACTTGCTGAGGATGAGAAGGCCTTGTTCGCCATAAAGCAGAAGAAATACAGACCATCTATCAATACCGAGACGGTAACAATAACCAACAAGAGGCTGATACTTCGCAAGCCGTCCATGCTGCGGATAAAGAAAACCTTTATCGACTATTTTTATTCAGACATTGCAAATGTCGTGCTCGACAAAGGTCCCCTGCGTTCAACATTGATGCTAAACCTCCGGTTTGAGGGAAATGACCTCGTAATAGAGGATATTCCGAACAGCGATGCTCTAGAAGCTTTCAAATACATTAGGGAGGGAATTGACAAATGGAGGAGAGAGACTTCCTCCTCACCCACTCCCTGATTAACGCAGGTCGAGTTTTTATACCAGAATTTGCCACAGAGAGCCGATGAAATGCGGGCATTGCGGCCGTGAACTCGCTTTTTCTTCCAGAATCGACAGGGGATCGGGCAGGCAGCTTGACATTTACAGGTGCACCTTCTGCGGCACCGAAATGAAAGAATACCGTCCAAATAAGCAAAATACCCGCCACTAATGACAAGACATATTAACTCAGGACATGACAGTTTTCCTATGATGAATTGCCCTTCATGCGGGACCATCATGGTCTGGCTGAACGGATCGATCCTGCATGATCCCCCTGAAAAGATCTATGAATGCAGGAACTGTAGGGTTTCTGTCATCAAGCATCCAAGTGGTGATTATGACATCAAGGCCTTGGACGAAAAGCCGCAGCAACCAGCTTGAGCAAAGTCTCACGTTAAAGAATCCTATTCACGCGAATCCATCATTATTATCGTCATCATTCGAGGCGCTCCAATGCAGTGTGTGCCAGTACAGGCAGAGATGATGGCGAGACAATTTTGAAGTGCAAAGCTATTAAAATATCCTCAGTGGGACTTTTCAACTGTGGTGCAGCATAAAAGTAAGCGGTCATTGCGCGAACTACTTGAAGACAGAAAGCGCATAATCGTGCTACCGGGGGTTTTTGACGCTCTGAGTGCCAGAATTGCACAACAGGTCGGATTTTCAGCAATGTTCCAGACTGGCTATGGCTCTGCTGCCGCGCTCCTCGGCATGCCCGATTTCGGGCTCCTAAACGCGGGAGAGACGCTTGATAATGCCAACAGGATCATTTCGGCCGTAGACGTCCCTGTTTTGGTCGACGCAGATACGGGCTATGGCAACCCTCTAAACGTGTGGAAACTGGTCCGGGACCTTGAAAAAATGGGGGCTTCAGGCATTTTCCTTGAAGATCAAGTGTGGCCAAAGCGCTGCGGGCACATGGCCGGCAAGGACGTCATTGCAAGAGATGACTATATTCCAAAGCTAAAAGCCGCGCTCGAGGCTCGAACGAGCAAAGATTTCATTATTGTCGCAAGGACCGATGCCCGTGCACCGCTAGGCTTGGACGAGGCAATAGAAAGGGGCAAGGCTTACAGAAAAGTGGGTGCCGACGTCATTTTCGTCGAAGCACCAAGAACAGTTGGCGAGCTCAAAAAGGTTGCAGATGAAATCGACGCCCCACTTGTGGCCAATATGATAGAAGATGGCGTAACGCCAAACCTTTCGGCGGACGAACTGCTCAAGATTGGCTACCGAATCGCCGTCTTTCCACTTTCCGCTTTATACAGCGCCACGTTTGCCATGCAGAAGGTCCTGACGGAGCTAAAGGAGACGGGAGCGACCAAAAATACTCGAAAGATGATGGTCACGTTTGAGGACTTTAACCGCTTTGTGAATCTTGGAAAATTCATGAAGCTCGAGAAAAAGTATGCCTGATGTTATGGATGGCATGGTCGCGATAATGGTTCTAGTACAATCATAGCCAATCAGTAAATAAAATTCGTCATTGCAATAGTTGTGAGAGAGGTCAGAGTAGCCGCGGTTATTCCCGCCCGGGATGAAGAGCGGTTTATCGACAAAACTCTCTCGTCGCTTTCTATGCAGTACCACCGGCCTGGGAAGATAGTAGTTGTAAATGACGGTTCAAAGGATTCTACAGCAGAAGTTGCAAAATCTGCAGGGGCTCATGTAATAACCCTGGAAGACAGGGGTTACAATGTCCTTGGGACCCCAGTCCTGGCAGGGGTGATAAACGTGGGCCTTGACTATCTTTTGACTGAAGGTTACGGCACCAGCCCACACGATTACATAATGATTGTCGGGGCAGACCATACCCTTCCACCAAACTACGTCACTACCCTAGTTGATCTGATGGAGACTGACAGGTCACTTGCCATATGTTCCGGTCAGATAAGAGGCGAGCGAAGCGTCGTACCAAGGGGTTCGGGGCGTATGGTGAGAGCGGATTTCTGGCGGAGGTTTGGCCTAAAGTACCCCGAGAATTATGGTTTTGAGACATATCTACTTGTGAAGGCTCAACAAGCGGGATACAGCGTCAAGGTCCTGAATGACCTCTTGACAGACAGCCTGCGAAAAACTGGCAAGCACTACAAGAAAAGTGTATTTGTCTCCTATGGCAAATCCCTGAAGGCTCTGGGTTACAGCAGATTATATTCTGCCGCCAGGATGGCAATGATGTCTTCAAAGCATCCGATGGGCGGCATCTATATGCTGCAAGGATATATGAGCAGCGACATCAAGACATATGATGCTGACCTTCAGGCATACCTTTCGAGCATACAGCACAAGCGGATCAAGCGATACGTTACAAACCCGCTGAGGGCATTTATTGGCGAAGCCGCCTGACATGAAAATACTTCACGTGTGGGATCAGGCAGGAGTCGCATGCATTCTGGCCAGGCACCAGAGGCGCCAGGGACACGAAGTCGACATAATGAAGCGCGCAGGGTACGACCCCTTCTCCATCTTTGCATTCTACGGGGAACCACTCATGGATACCGATGGCAAGTCATTCATAAATAGCGTGACAAAGCGCGCCAGAGAATTCGATGTGATCCACGTCCACAGCCTGTTCAAAATAATACCGGACATGCGGAAAAAATACAAGCACAAGACCATTATACTGCATTATCACGGGTCCGAAGCGAGAAGGGATGTCAAGGAGGATATCCAGTTGGAGGCCGAAGACATGGCAGACGCAGTATTGGGGTCCACCCCAGATCTTGAGCAGTATGTTGGCAAACGCCTGAAATACATTCCAAATCCTGTCGACACCGACCACTTTAAACCACGAGAATTCTCGAGCCTCGACGATGAAAAGGCATTCACCTTTAGGACCACTGGTGCAGACACCGACTGGACCGTTCAATACCTCAGGGATAGCAAGATAGAAATCCCCATCGACGTTATTGACAGGCAGGCAAATCCCGTTCCTTATTCCGATATGCCGAAAATGCTGACTTCGTATTCTGTATACGTAGACCTGAAGTACATTGGAGGCCGACTCTTACAGGCTCCAAGCAAGACTGCACTTGAATGCCTTGGATGCGGCTTGCGCGTGCTAGATTACAAACTGCAGTATCTGGACACGTTGCCGGATGAGCACCGGCCGGAGAGTGTTTCGGATCATGTTCTCGAGATGTACCGCAGTTATTGCTGTTGATGGTGACTGTAACGCCGCTGATCCTATGCCGCTTCTGAGGTATCTTTGGACTTTGGCGGTTTTCGGATAATCCTCTCAAGCATCAGTTTCATATCCCGTCGTTCCTTTTCAGTCGCCTTGCCCTCTATCAGGTTTATGAGGAACAGGTACATGCTGGCCTGGACGACGTTTTCGTTAAACATAGCTTCCTGTTCCACCTTCCACTGGCTCTTTCTATGCCAGTACCCGATTATGATTGCGACAGGCATGTAGACGGCGATAAATGCCACTACAAATACCCATACATTTGAGAACAAGAGATTGAACGCTGGAATACGCTCTATCATGAGCGAATACTGGATGGTGATAAAGTTGGCGAATGTTATCACGAACGCTAGGTAGATCCCGTGTCCCTGTCTGAAGTCAAGCCAACGTCTTCTTGCCCATGAGTGTCTGCCTTTATAGAATGGCACGATCTAGCCTCCCCGTGTGTTCCTATATTGCTTGTGCATTATCGCTTTGACACTATTTTCT
>DATEIL010000254.1:0-3173 GCA_035279085.1 Nitrososphaera sp. | reverse complement strand
CCGCGACATCTCTTATCTCTGCTATTGACTGTATGGCATCCTGCCCATAGTATTCTGCGAGCTGCTTTATCGCATTCTTGCGCTCACTCACGTCGAGGGACCACTTTGCCGATTCCTTCAGTTCCCAGAACCTATCGCCGGCATCCGCAGCCGTCGTCGTCATCAACCTGACAGAAGTGCAAGCGAGTTATTTATTGTTGCGTACGTCTTAGTTCCAAGAGTGCTCCTGTCCTAAATCAAAGTCCATCCGACTGGGTCCCGGCGATATTGTAGGTGCGGTCCACTACTTACTTTACGCCGTAGAGTTGGTTGCGCTAGGAAATGCTGTTTCAAGGATTTCCCGGTCCCGTTCGGCCAACGCCTCCCATTTGCTATTATTTTCAAGGATCAATTTTTCTGGGACGTATTTTTCAAGCCCGTCGTACCATGAAAGCCCTGCAAAGTCATAGAGCCGGGCCAGCTCCTGCCTCGGCCTCTCTATGAACTCTTCATAGGAGACACGAGTCAGCCTCTCGCTGCTGATAATCGGCAGGTCCTTCTCAAGCATCTCCCTGTTGTATTTGTAGAAATTAATACATGATTCCAGCTTTGAAACTTGCTTGCCAAACACTTCTTTTATCGTCACGTAGCCCTTGTAGCCGTGCTCATATTCCGTATTCAGTTGCATTTCCCAGTAGCTTAGCATTTTCCTGTAAATCGAGTTCACGACTGCCTTTGGCTCGCGCCATATGAGGATGTACATGGCATCGGGGAACATTGCATCGAGCCAGCGAAGTCGGAGGCAGTGCGAGGGGTTCTTGTTGACGAACCTTTTTGCGCGAAACGCGGCAAGCTCTGCCCTGATTGCAGAATAATAGTAGCGCCTCATCTCGTCGGTCAGCATCGTTTCATCGACATAGTCTATCTCCCTAAAGTAACGCCTCCACACCCTCCCCTCGGTAGATGCGGGCCTTGCCTTATAGCGCCTGACTTGAAACGGGATAAGCCGGAATTTCCAGGGGCTCATATAGTACCTGTTGCAAAATCCTTCAAAGAATGCGGTCTCTTTATGGCGGGTAAACAGATTGTCGAGGATTGTGGTGCCGCTTCGCTGAATTCCGATGATAAAGATCGGACGGGAGATTTCTGTCACTTGATAGAGAAAATTTTTCATATGATTTAACAATACACTGTATATCTTCGATAACTTGTCCACAAGCCAAGCAATATAAAAGCCCGGTGCAGCTGGACGTAACTAGTGGCGGCGATAGACGAGGTACTCCAGCACCCGCAGCGCAAGCTCGTTGTGGCACAGGACGACCTCTACCTGGACAGTACAAATGTGAGCAACAGGGTATTTGTCCTGATGGTTGAAGAGTCCCGAGGATCTGCAGGCGGCAGGGCAGCGGGATCAGGCTCAAGGAGAATCAATCGAGTCTACGGCTTCTCATGCGAAGGCGGCTCCTGCTCGCAGATATTTGAGACTGCCGATGAATCCAAAATAGGGTTGTTTGACATACCTTATAGCGCGGTCGCAATGGACATCAGGCTTTCAGATGGCAGTCCCTACGTGGTGCAGGGAGTAGTCGATTCAGAGCTGGTCGCATCATACATGACTGCGATAAAAGCAACCTAAAATAAGCTTGAGGACTGGTACACTCATTATCAGGCCATGAGCGAGGATGTGCAGCACCAGCGGGTGGAGGAGATGGCGTCGGCCATCGAAGACCTGCTTCAGATGGGCGTTATCAAACTTGAGGAGAAAAAAGACAGCAAGGCACTATTATCTCCACAATTCTCACGGGTGACCACTAACATAATGGAGGATATGAAAATAGGTCCTGCTTCCACAACAGACCAGATAATGAAAATGATGTACTATTCTCTCATGGTATTCATGACAGAGCAATTGCGAGTTCCACGTTCGCTCATGATGGCCCTTGGAAACGATATGGAGAAGAACCGTGAAAACATGGAGTCAGGCGCGCTTGTAACCACCTACGTCGCCGTCCTGACTGAGCTCTGGACCCGGACTCGAGAAGAATCGTCAAAGAACTAGAAAATGAATTCCCCGCTTTATTGCCAGGTCAGTTCGCGAAACCATTTTTAAGGCAAAGATACGCAAGTCCTGCCAGACATATCTCTTGTTTGTAAGGTCTCTCAAGCCCGAGCTCATAGATTCTATCTCCATGTTGAGAAAAAGCTCTCCAGGCAAGGGCAGCCCCAAAGTCTGGGTTGAAGCGTACGGCTGCTCTGCCAGCATGGCCGACTCTGAGATGATAAGCGGCATGCTCTCCTCTGCAGGGTATGAAATTGCGAAGAGCCAGGCTGAGGGGACGCTTTCTGTTATTGTCACCTGTTCAGTCAAAGATACTACGGAGCACAGGATGGTAGGCAGAATCAAGGCACTCCGCAGTTCGGGCAAACCGCTTGTCGTGGCAGGATGCCTGCCCAAGGCAGACAGGTCAAAAGTCGAAGCTCTCGCACCGGACGCGGGACTGCTCGGGCCTGCTTCAATAGACAGGATCGCTGATGTTGCAGGCTCGGTTCTTGCTGGGAGAAGGATGGTAGCCCTGGAAGACTCGCCTTTCCATAAAGTCAACATCCCGCGCATCAGACTGAACCCTGCAGTCAGCATCGTCGAAATTGCAAGTGGGTGCATGAGCGCATGCACGTTCTGCCAGACAAAGCTTGCCAAGGGCGCGCTCAGGAGCTACAGGATAGGCGACATTGTCAGGCAGGTGCAATCAGATGTCGACTGCGGGTGCCGCGAAGTATGGCTTACCTCAACCGACAATGGATGCTATGGCCTCGACATAGGTTCCGACCTGGTAGACCTTCTCTCTGCATGTTGTGCAGTCGAAGGCGAATTTAAGATCCGGCTGGGCATGATGAATCCAATGTACCTCCCGGGAATTATTGACAGGCTGGTGGATGTATTTCGGGAAAACGAAAAACTCTTCAAGTTCATACACATGCCTGTCGAGAGTGGAAGCGATAGGGTTCTTCGTCTCATGAAGCGCGGACATGGTTCCAAGTCTTTTCTAGATTCTGTCCGCGAATTCAGGGAAAAGATACCCGAGATGACAATTTCAACTGACATCATTGTCGGCTTTCCAACCGAGTCAGAGGAGGATTTTGGGAATACTTTAGAGCTTGTATCCAAGTCACAGCCAGATATCATAAACCTCTCG
>DATEIL010000253.1:0-9781 GCA_035279085.1 Nitrososphaera sp. | reverse complement strand
GGGGGCTGGAAAAAGACGGCTCGATGTTTTACGGCCTTGGAATTGCCAGACCGGAATACATCCAAATCGCAGACGCTCACTGGATCGACTCAAAGTATGACGTCATTTTCGTTGGATGGATGGAGCCGGGGCAGGATTTCAGAGACCCTGTTGCAAGGAACACGGATGTCATCGTAACTACTCTGGACCAGGGCCTCAGCCTTGCGGCCGAATTTGACGGGCATGGCTTTGAGCGGGTGGCGTGGTGGAGGACCCCATCGTGGGAAGATGTCAATACAGAGATAATGAACAGGCACTACAGCGCCAGCAGCATGCCGGAGAAAACCCGGTCCGCCCTTGCCAGTCTCCGGGGCGCGCACAACCTGTGGTATGTTTACGCAAAGCCGGAAAGGCATGATTCTGTGGAAAGAGCGCTGAGAAAGCGGGTTGAAATTGAGGAGAAGGAGAAGCGGCAGGCGCGGCCGGCTAACAACAAGGACGACGACAGCAGTAGCAGCGGGCGGTATGACTTTGAGTCGGTGCTGGACGAATGCGGCTTTGGCTACATGGAAAGGCTCAATAGCGCAGCAGGCCCGCAGGAGCCGCTGTGGCAGGTCAATTTCCATTAGCAAGAATTAAATCGCATATGGAATGAGCTTTATTGTAAAAGAATTTGAAAGTAAAGGTTCTAGGCGCCGCAAAGGAAGTCGGGCGCTCCGCGTTTCTCGTAAACTGTAACAATACCAACGTACTGATGGACTATGGCGTCCTGCTGAGGAGGGAGCCGGTGTTTCCAATGCACGTCAAGCCAAAGGAAGTCGATGCCGTGGTGATAACGCACGCACATCTGGACCATTCAGGGTTCGTGCCGTCGCTCTACCTCTCAGGCTCGACTGACATCCCTGCCCTTGGCACGCTGCCCACGTTTGAGCTCTCTGAACTATTGATTCAGGACATGATAAAGCTGTCAGGTTTCTACCTGCCCTTTGAATACATTGATGTCATGACGATGCTCAAGAGCTCAAAGAACCTGCAGTACAGAGAACCGTACATGGTAAAAGACGCCAAGGTGACGCTCCACGAATCGGGCCATGTAGTCGGCGGTGCGACCGTAATAGTCGAGCACGAAGGCAAAAGGCTCTTTTACACGGGCGACATCAACACCAGGGGCTCCAAGCTTTTGCGAGCTGCTGACCTTGACTTCGGCGAAATTGACCTGATGATAATTGAGAGCACCTACTCTCAGAACGAGCAGACGCCAAGGGAGGAGTCGGAGAAGGGGCTAGTCGAATTTGCATACGACGTCATAGAGCGTGGAGGCACACTGTTTGTGCCGTCGTTTTCCGTGGAGAGGGCGCAGGAAATTGCGTCCGTGCTCAAGGCCTACAATTTCAAGCACAAAGTCGTGATGGACGGGATGGCGCTCAAGGCCAACGAGATAATGAGCAGGCATCCAGCATTCCTGCGCGACCCGGAGATGTTCCGAAGGGCAATCGGCGAAGCTGAATGGATCCAGGGCTGGAGCAGGAGGCGCAAAGTGGTAAACGAGCCCTGCGTAATTATTTCGCCGGCTGGCATGCTGGTAGGAGGCTCTGCCATCCACTACACCCAGGGCGTCGCAGGAAGCGACAAGAATGGAATTGCAATGGTGTCGTACCAGGGCGAAGGCACGCCCGGCCGACTGTTGCTTGACCAAAAGGTGGTCAACGTTGACGGCAAGATGAGAAAGTGCTATGCGGATGTCAAGCGCTTTGAATTCTCCGGCCACAACAGCAGAAGCGAGCTCTTTGAAATCCTCGACCGCGTCAAGGGCAACCCCAAGGTTCTGACGGTTCACGGCGATGGGCCGTCCTGCGTCAAGTTTGCCGATGAGATAAAGGAAAAATACGGATACGATGCCATGGCTCCGGAGCAGGGCCAGGAAGTAGAAGTCTAAGTCCAGGACGATATATGATAGTAAAGAACACCGACCCGTACAAGCTCAAAAAATGCGTCTCGTGCAAGCAAGACATCGTCCTTGGGCAAAAGTATTTCACGTACCCGCTGTCGCTGCAGCAGATCTGCCTTGCCTGTGCGGAGAAAGAGATCCCAAAGACGATAGAGCTATTGCACAAAGACCTTGAGAAGATACGATCTTCTGCCAGCTAGTTAACTAACTAATTAACCAGACAGCCAGTCAGCGGGCTAGTTGCTGAGAGGCTCTCCTCGCTCTATATGCCGGGCCTGCGCGACTCCGGGTGAGTTTTCAACGCCTCCTACCTTGCTCCCGGGATTGATGTAGGTATATCCTGCCCTCGTCACCACCTTGCCATGGACTGTGCCGAATATTTCGACATCGCCCTGCTCGTTTACAAGGTTGCCCTTAACGATCCCGAGCATTCTGCATGTGCCTTTGCGCACCAGCATGTTGCCCAGTACCTTTCCCTTGAACTCCAGGTGGCCGGCATTGAGGATCACGTCGCCTACCACTTCGGTTAGCATCAGGGTGTCTTCAAATATCGTGACGGTGCCGACGCGTTTTCCGTCGAGTATTTTCATTAGCCGAGGTTTTCACGCATCAGGATAACATTAGGGTAAAAGTGCAACAAGATGCACTAATGAGTGAATTTTTTGCCGGCTAGCTATAGGCTGCCGACGGGATCCTTTCCCTTTTTGCCCAGACTGTCCGGCCCCGGTGGTCAAAGAGTTCGACCGACCGCTCCTCAAGCAGCTTTTTCCGGATTTCATCTGCCTCTTTGAATTTCTTTTCTGCCCGCATCCTGTTCCGCTCGGCCACAAGTGCCTCGATGGTTTTTCTCTCCTCCTCGTCGTCCGGCACTGCCGCCTTGAGCCCCAGTATTTCCATCACCCTGTCCAGCAATGGCAGCGCGGCGTCAGCCATGTCCTTTGTCAGCCTGTCAGAGGCCGCGTACTGGTTGAGCCGTGTCACAAATTTCATGAGCTCAGTCAGTGCAAGCGAGGTGTTCATGTCGTCTTCCATTGCGGCCTCAAATGCTTTCTCTGACTCTGTGGTCAGGACGCGCACGGCATCAACCTCGCCACCGGCACCAGAGGCGGACTTGAGCTCATACAGGCACGTCTCTATCTGCCTCCATCGCTGGACCGATTCTCGGAGCAGCTCGTCCGTATAGTCCAGCGGCTTGGCATAATGAACTGAAACGCAGTAGAGGCGGAGCGAGTTCATGCCCCAGCTCTTCAGCGCCCTGTCTATAGTCACAATGTTGCCAAGCGACTTGCTCATTTTCTGCGAGCCGATTGTGACCATGCCGGAGTGCATCCATATCTTGGCAAATGGGACGACGCCTGTAAACGACTCCGACTGGGCTATTTCGTTTTCATGGTGTGGAAAGACCAGGTCGTGGCCGCCGCCGTGAATCTCAAACGTGTTGCCCAGATATTTCAGCGACATTGCAGAGCACTCGATGTGCCAGCCAGGCCGGCCCTTGCCCCACGGGCTGTCCCAGACGGGCTGATCGGAAGAAAACTTCCAGAGCGCAAAGTCAAGCGGGTCCTCCTTTGAAGAATCGACTTCAATCCTTGCCCCGGCTTCCAGCTCCTCGACCGGCTTTCTTGACAGCTTGCCATAGCCGGGAAAAGAGCGCACCCGGAAATACACACCGTTTAGTGTCAGATAAGCGTGGCCCTTGTCTATGAGGCCCTGGACAAGCTGGATCATTTCCTGTATGTGCTCCGTTGCCTTTGGCTGCGCCGTGGGATCCATGACGTTCAATCCGCCAAAATCCCTGTAGTAGTTTGCGATGTACTTCTCCGAGATCTCTTTTGCAGTCTTGCCTTCGGCCTTTGCCCTGTTGATTATCTTGTCGTCAACGTCGGTAAAGTTCTGTACAAACACGACCTTGTAGCCCTTTGACAGCAGATACCGGCGCAGCACGTCAAAGACAACGACTGTCCGGGCGTGGCCAATGTGCGAGTCGTCATAGACAGTGACGCCGCAGACGTACATCCTGATAGTATTGTCGTTATCGTTTTTCTTCTTCTCCTTCTCCTCTGGTACAACCAGCTCGTCTACCTGCCGGCCTAGCGTGTTGTAAAGCTTCAAGGTGACAGACGCTATGAAAGTGGATTCCGGGCTTTTTACTTTATCTAGACTTCGATGAAAATGTCGTTACCCTGAAGGTCTACCTTGTATGTCGTCAGCTTGACCCCCTCGAGGTAATCCAAAAGCTCGCCGGTCCGGATGTTGTAGTGCCATGAATGAAGCGGGCATTCGACTACTTCGCCGTCAATTTTGCCGGGAGCAATCGAGCCGTCCTGATGCCGGCATAATGCTTCTATGGCATAGTATCTGCCGTTTGCGTGAAAGAGCGCAACTCTGGTGCCGTTGACATTGAGCTCTTTTCCCCCGTTTTCCTTTATCTCGCCAATCGAAGCTACCTTGACAAGTGCCAATTTTGATTATTTCCTAACTCTGTCGCTTTATAATGGTTATTGGAAAAACTGGAATTCCGTTCCGCCAAACCTAAATAACGCCAAGCAAGCTATAGCACCGTCGGTTACATACTTTACATGGCCTCTGGAAACAAACTCGTTGCTATCGGCGTCATTGCGTTCATTTCTTTTGGCGCAGGCATGGCCCTCTATGGCTACCAGCAGGCAATTTATCCTATAGACACCGCTCTGGGCTACCTTGCAAGGGCCGAAACCGCCCAGACACCGGAAGACCTTGCCGACTATGTCGCAAAGGCTCAGAGGGCAATGCCGGAGACCGGAAACCCAGTCTGGTCATTCCCGACTGCAAGGACGGACTTTGCCCTGATACAGGACGAACTGGATCGCATCATGCTCCGCGCGAACTCGATCTCGTCTCTTGAAACATACAGCACCGAGTACAACACCGGGATGACTGACATGCACGCGTCACTGAGGGCACTGCAGGAAGATCTCATCGAGGCAATGCCGTACATGTACGCCAGCTTCACCAACATCATGATAAGCTCCGTCTGGATCGGAATAGTACTGATGGTCATACTAGTCATGAGGAGAGGCAAGTCAAAGTACAGGGAGCAGCAGTACGAGAGCCAGTAAAAGTCTTCTTGTTGCGATTCTTTTTTTTGTCTGAAGAGCTGGTGATGCTTTTACATTGCACGGCTTAATTGCTGACCCAAAGCTTGCAGGCAAGGGAGCCAAGTCTTTTGAATGGGCATCTGCCCGGATGTCACCAATTATCGGAAGGATAGTGTCAGGCTATAGCGGAAGGCGGCCCCTCTCAGGCATGCGCCTTGGGTTCTGCCTCCACGTCACCAAGGAGACAGCGGTCCTTGCAATGTCCGCCAAGGCCCTTGGAGCAAGGGTGGCCCTGTGCTCTGCAAACCCCCTGTCCACGCATGATGACATTGCGGCTTTTCTATACCGCAGGGGAATCAGCGTGTTTGCATGGCGGGGCGAGACAGGAAAAGAGTACAAGCGCTGCATCAGAGAGGTAATTGACTTCCAGCCGGATATCGTTACAGACGACGGGGGCGATCTTCATGCCGCATGCCACAATGCAGGTGCCCCCGGCAAGATCTTCTTTGGCGGAACTGAGGAGACGACTTCTGGCGTAAGGCGCCTTGCAGCGCTCCAGTCGGCAGGCAGGCTGGCGTACCCTGTGATTGCAGTCAACAACGCGCGCACAAAGCACCTTTTTGACAACAGATACGGTACAGGCCAGAGTGCGATAGATGGCATCATACGCGCCACTTCAGTCCTCCTGGCGGGCAAGAAAATAATTGTCTGCGGATACGGCTGGGTCGGCAAAGGAGTTGCGGCAAGGGCCAAGGGCATGGGCGCATCTGTCACCGTTACGGAGGTAGACCCGGTGCGCGCGATTGAAGCGCTGATGGATGGCTTTTCTGTGGCTACACTTCAGGAAGCGGCACCCGGCGGCGACATATTTGTGACCTGCACGGGCCAGTCTGGTGTGATAAGAAAAGAGCATTTTGCAAAAATGAAGGACGGCGCGATAATGGCAAATGCCGGCCACTTTGATGTTGAGATTGATGTGGAATATCTCCACTCTGCCTGCAGCCGGCCGGAGCAAGTCCGGCCCGGAGTAGAGCAGTTTACACTTGGCGGCAAGAAAAAGCTGTACCTGCTTGCAAAAGGCCGTGTGGTCAACCTTGTACTGGCCGATGGGAACGCGCCTGAAGTGATGGCGCTTTCATTTGCCAACCAGCTGCTGTGCATCCTGCATGTCGCAGCGCATCACCACAAGATGGAGAACAAGGTGTATGAAGTGCCAGAAACAATTGATGAAAGAGTCGCAAAATACGCGCTTGCCTCTATGGGTGTAGAAATTGACAGGCGGAAAGAAAAAGGTCATCAGCGGCGCTACAGAGAGATTGTTCGCTAGATTAAAATCTGGAGGCACGATTGAAACTGTGATGCCGCAAGAAGAGGAGAAGGAGGAGAAAAAGGCAAAAAAGAGCGCAATAGTCACAAGCGCTCTGCCATATGCAAATGGCGAGATACACCTTGGCCACATCGCCTCAACTTATCTTCCGGCAGACATTTTTACCAGGTATTCCAGGCTCAACGGCAGGGAGATCTACCACATCTGCGCTTCGGACGACTTTGGCACGCCAATCCTGATAAAGGCAGAGAAGGAAAAGAAAACCCCGCCGGAATATGTTGAGTACTGGAACAGGCGGGACTATGAGGACTTTACCTCGCTTGGGATCTCCTTTGACCTCTTTTACAAGACAAGCTCTGTCGAAAACGTCGAGTTTGTACAGCAGGTTTTCCAAAAGCTGCTCAAAAACGGCCATATCTATGACCAGAGCGTCATCCAGTTTTACTGCACTTATGATGACAAGTTTCTGCCAGACAGGTACGTGATTGGCAAGTGTCCGTACTGCGGCGCAGAGAACCAGTACTCCGATCTTTGCGAAAAATGCGGCAGGGTGCCGGACCAGATACTGGAGCCCAAGTGCGCCATATGTGGCCGGCCGCCCGTGAAAAAGGAGAGCAAGCACTACTTTTTCCGCCTCTCCAGCTTTGGCCAGAAGCTGAAGGACTGGCTCAATTCCAACGAGCACCTGCAGTCAGACGTCAAGAACTATGTAATCAACTGGATAAACGAGGGCCTGCAGGACTGGGACATCACACGCGACCTTTCCTGGGGCGTCCCAATCCCGCTGCCTGATGCAAAGGGAAAGGTCTTTTACGGATGGTTCGACAACCACCTCTGCTACATCTCGACTCTGAAAAAACTGGTCGAAGATAAGAAAAAAAAGGAGGAGGATGGCGATCCAGATGGGCAGAAATTCTGGAACGACTCTGAAATATACCACTTTATCGGCAAGGACATTGTCTACCACCACTATCTGTTCCTGCCGGCCATGAGGCTCGGCATCGACTTGGAGTACAAGCTCCCCGACTACATCCCCACAAGGGGCCACCTGATGCTTCAGAACCAAAAGATATCAAAGAGCAGGAACTGGTACATCGGCCTCAAGGACTTTCTGGCGTCGTTTAGCCCCGACTATCTGCGATTCTACATAGCATCGGTGATAACGTATTCGCAGGACGACCTGAACTTTGACTTTGACGCATTCTCTGAAAAAATAAACAACGAGCTGATCGCCAACGTTGGCAACTTTATCAACAGGGCATTGTCCTTTACGCAAAAGACCTTTGACGGCAAGGTGCCCGAGCCTTCTTCAAATGCAGGTGCCGGGCCCGGTGATGTCTCTCTTGAAACCGCACAGGCAGTTGCAGAGGCCGGCGAGCTTTTGTCACGGAATGAGATAGACAGAGCCCTCAAGAGGATACTAAAGTACAGCAACTTTATGAACCAGTATTTCCAGGCAAGTGCGCCGTGGGCGAACAAGGAGACCACTGCGCCAAGCACGATCTATCTTTCCGTAAACTCTGCAAGGTCGATGGCAATAATGCTTGAGCCCTTTATCCCGTTCTCGGCGGAAAAGATCTGGGCCCAGCTCAACCTCGGCGGAAGCGTGCACCAGCAAAAGTGGGAGTCGGCTGCAGAGCAGGGAGCGGTGAGGCCGGGCCACCAGCTGGGCAAAATAGAGCCCATCTTTCGCAAGATAGAAGCAAAGGAAATAGAGCAGTGGAAAGAAAAGCTGGGCAGGAAATGACGAGGGTCGCAAAGAAGACTCGCCGGGGGCTCATGCTCGGACGGTTCCAGCCATTCCACAGGGGCCACCTTGCACTTGCAAGGCAGATCCTGCAAGAGTGCGACGAGCTAGTCATAGCAATCGGCAGCGCACAATTCAACTTTATTGAGAAGGACCCGTTTACGGCAGGCGAGCGGGTCCTCATGATACATCGGGGCCTTGCAGCGGACGGCCTGGATTTGTCCCGGTGTTATATCATACCCGTTCCAAACGATGACAACAACGCAAGGTGGCTCGCCGGCCTCAGGTCGATGCTTCCGGAATTCGACGTCCTTTACACAGGCAACAACTATGTGAAGCACCTGGTAGCCCGCTCGCAGGACGGTGGTGGTGGCAGCAGCAGCGGGACGGCAATAACGCTTCGCAATCCAAGCTTTGAAAAAAAGGGCAAATACAACGGCACCCACATCCGGCGCCTCATGCTCACAGGGAGCAAATGGCGCCAGATGGTTCCCGAAGGAGTCGCCACAGAGATAGACAGGATAAAAGGGGTTGAAAGGCTGAAGGTGCTGCAGGCGACAGGCGCTGAGAGCAGCCCGCAGAGCTGGTGAGTGAGTGAGTCAGTGAGAGAGATATAGAGGACAAGAAGGGGGCGGAGAGTGAGAGGGAGCATGCGAGCAGGCCTGAACGCCTGAGAGCCTGCCCTATTTGCCCTGCCTGCGGCTCAAGGAAATTCAGGGTGATAGAGAACTCTGAGAGGGCGTCGGTAGTGGTAGTCGAGTGCCTTTCGTGTGCCAAGAGGATCTCGATCTAGTGTTAAACTGTTTTTCTTTTATTGTAAGAAGTTTTCAAGTTATCGCCTTAATCGAAGTTCCGAGGATCGCTTGCCAGGTACACACAATAGATGGCCATCGATATCGTCGGATACATTCCACTGATGAGTATTGTTTTCAGCTCGATGGGCATATCCTTTGTGTTCAAGGACTTTCTTGCCGACCTGCTGGCTACCCTGGTGATAAAAAAGAACAAGGACCTCAAGATTGGCAATAGGATCAAGATTACATCCGGTGGCTCTGTGACAAAGGGCGACATTATGGATATCGGCCTGATTAGGACCACCGTAATGGAAGTCGGCGACGGGGAGCGCCTCCCATCCGTGAGGACAGGCAGGCTGATTAAAGTGCCAAATTACATGCTTATCAGCAGCCCAGTCATGATATACGGCGACACAATTATTGACGAGGTGGTGTCGTATGTCCCAAGGCCCTTTCCCGACTCGCAGGAGCTTGTCGATTGCATGAAAGAGGCCATAGTCACGAGCGGCCATGGCCTGATAGAAGTCGGGCTATACCAGTCAAAGGACGACAAGCTGGTGGTCCACGGCGTCTTTGAAGTCAAGACAAGCGAAATGGCTGACCAGCGAAGCAAGATCCTAAAGGAATTCCTAGCAAGGAGCTGGCTCTTGGTGCCCCGGGCAAAGCCCGAAGTCGATGTGCAGACACCTCAGCCACATGAGGCCGAAATCGCGCTTCCCCTTCAGAACATCGAAAAGCAGGGCGTGGGCTGAGAATAGAATATCATTATTGTTACTACTGCCACTATTTTTTGTCTATATTATGATGATAATTATTATTATTGCCTGAACGGGTTTGGAAGCTGCGGCAGTTGAAATTTGTTTGTGAGATTTTCAGGTAAAAGCCCGCTGGGCCCTTCTCCTGTTTCTT
>DATEIL010000252.1:0-8590 GCA_035279085.1 Nitrososphaera sp. | reverse complement strand
ATTCGAGTAATAATGTCCTCCCAGTACGTTTCCCTGATGTAGAGGTGTGCCTCCTCTGCAAACAGGAAAATTGGTGGGATTGCCCGGCGCTCAAGCAGGTCTACTACCTTGCTAAGGACCAGCTCAACTACCATCCTCCTTATGGTCGGCGAGACCTCCCCCATGTTTATCACCAGTGCCGCGCCTGCCGGTGTCCCTCCACCACTACCACCGCCATTCTTTGTCGATATCATGCTTTCAAAGTCAAAGCCACCGCTGCGCTCGTCGGTGAATAGCCGCGAGGAGTGGATTACATGGTAGCGCGACACCAGCGCATCTCGCACAAGCTCGTTGATGTTCCAGGTGTTAACCGCATTTCCGATTGCGTCGATGCCCAGTGCCTGCTTGTTGTCGAGCCAGTCCCATATCCGGAAAAATTCCCTGAGCGAAGCGGCAGGCATGTCGAGGGCGTTCTTTAGCATGGCAGAGACTGCGGCCTTACCGCAATAGTCGAGCCGGAACCTGAGCGACTTGCCCGGCTCTAAAATGTGCACCTTGGAATGGATGGCCGAAGGTGTCCGGTCCCTGTTCCAGCCAAGCCCGCTGTATTCATTGTTGAGGTCAAAAACAATCACAAAGGCTCCGTGTTGAACAAGTGTCTTGACAAGGAGCTTTGAGAGGTGCGACTTGCCTGACTCTTTCTTGCCCGTGATTATGCTCAGCCTCCCGTCAAGGTCTTCGGCATAGATTTCAAAATCCTCGTTGTCACTGGCTCTCCCGATGGGAATTGGAAAGACGCCGGTCCTCCCAAGCAGCGAATCTATCTCTGCCATCGACAGCCTCCGGATCCGAGAGTCCACGCGCGAAGGAAGCCATGCCACTTCACTTGACAGCCGGCCCTCGCCGTTAACTGCCGCCCTGAGTTTTGCCCGAAAGACTCTGGCATCCCGTACCAGCTTTGAAAGGATGCCTATATTGAGCGGATCGTGCAGGTTTTCGATGCTTGAAGCATTGACCACCTCTTCCCTGACAATGTCTTCAATCATTGACTGCGTCGATAGGTATTCTTCGTCGTAGACCTGGACGACCATGCTCCGGTTCCGGTCTTCGACCAGCAGGTAGTCGCCTTTGGAAGCGGAATCTTCTTTCATGGCAAGGAGAAGGAGCTCATTTCCGTCCTTTGATAGGATCTTCATACCGAGATTGATCCAAGAAGCGTTCTCCGTATGTCGTCTGCTGCAAGCTCGGTGACATCATAATTGTTAAGCACGTGGCTTCTCAGGCACGTGATCTCTGTTCCCGTGAATGTAGAAATGTGGTGAGCGAGACGGAGTGTTTCAGGGTAGCCACTTGAAATTGGGTCGTTGCCTATGAGCCGGCCAAGCGATTCACCGGCAGAACCGCCGACGACATCTGCTCGCAGTACAGGACCCGCACCGTCCAGCCTTACCAGCAGGTTCGTGCCGGCGGAATTCCGCACCAGGCTCTTGACAATAACGTCGACGTCAATGTATGCCGGCCCGGGGACTTTGAGCAGAGGACCAGAAGCCCTTTCAAGCGGCTTGAACCGGGTGGCTTTGCTGATCCCGACTAGGGTGTTTCTCCGAAGGACGCACTCTTCTGAAATCTTTTTTATGCTGCGCTGGCTATCTTCAAAGACCGACGCCCTTAGTGACCCATCCACAAGAATCGTCGAGCCAACTAGGTGACCTGCCAATTCGTCCTGAACTGCGCGCTCTGTCCTGACCCTGACCAGCCTCTTTGCCATGTCGTCGTCCAGCAGCACGGCCTTGGCAAGCCTGTCATCCAGTTCTGAATCCCGGACTGACGACTCGCTCAGGTAAAACAGAAATGGCCCAATTCTAAAGTGCATTAGCGCCCTGCCGCCGATTGCAGTTGCGATACCGCATTTCACGGCATATAGCGAGCCTTCTTCCGTCTCTGCCAGCTTTGTACAGCTAGAGTCCACTGCTGCGACAATTCTATTTTCCGATATTGGCCGGAATGTCGTGACCGTTCCACAGTACTGGCCGGCTTTGAGCCCCCAGCCGTCATGTGGAACGAGTTTCTTGTCATCGCGGCTGAAAATAATCCTCCTCCCCCTAAGTTCATCAAGTTTCGGTGCAAGACATTTACTCACAGACTCTATTACGCCCAAGTCTCCGAGGCTCAGGCTTGAAAATGGCTGACCCAATTGCGTGCGCATGTTGTTCAACAATAACAGCGGGCGTAAGTATATTAATGTTGTGCAACATGGTCAATATGGTCAGCAACACCTTTATCAATAGCATAACCCCCGTTTTTATATAACAGGTTGAGCACGGGAACCGCCGACGAGGTCAAAATAAAGCTAAAGCATGGTGACTGGGAGGTAGAGATCTCGTGTGCGGAGAACAGGGTAAGACAGGTGGTTGAAAACGTGCTTTCGAGCCTTGACACAAAAATTGCAGATCCGGCAGTTCAGAGTAGGCTTGATTCGATGCAAGATCAAATAGAAGCTCTGAAGTCAAGGCCCTCAGTGTTTGAGATGCCCCCGGGTGGCATTGGTGGTGGCGCTCCCGTCGAGAAGATAAAGGGCGGCATGACCTGCCGTAGCCTTCTTGACAGCCTGTGGCAAGAAGGCTATTTTTCAACTGAAAGAGCTCTTGGCGAGGTTCACGAGGAGCTTGGAAGAAGGGGCTACAATTATGACAGGACTGCCGTCTCGCACTCACTCGCTGACATGGTCAGGGAGACAATCCTTACTAGGACTGGAACCATGCGAAACTTTAGGTACATACAAAAACGTCCCGCAGGCGGCTACTAGCCAGACTTTAACTTTTTCGACGTCGCTGTACCGAGCCAGTGAATACCGGCAGTCGTGATGCGGTACCTGCTCGTCTCTTTCTCGTCGCGGGCGACGTGACCGGCTTTTACCATTTCAGATATCCTCGAGCTGATTGACTTTGGGTTGAGTGCAGTGGCAGCCTGGATGTCAGAGACCTGCATGGAATCGTCCTGCAATCTGCCCAAGTCCTTGGCTATCCTGCTGGCGACAAGCTGAAGCGCCACAACATCTTTGTCAGATAGGTTTACTCCGCTTTCAGGGATTACTCTCGGTCCCTCAGGAGTTATCTTGATCACCTTAGAATATGCATCTGCAAGCTCGGTCGCGGAATAATTGAGTGAAATCTTTCTTGCAAGATCCATACCGGGGACCTGTTTTGATAGAAATGTCATGACCGAAGCCATAACGGATCCTGCTGAGCCATTAAACTGAACCCGGACATCGCCGACAGTAACAGAAACACTGACACTGCTTTCGTCGGCCTGACTCACAGTTTCTGTTAGAAATGCGCTGACCTATATATTGAATTCGGACGCCACTTCTGCTCTTGTCATACACATATACACACATACATATCCTATTACGCGGCAAGCCTCTTCTGCCGCTCTCTGCTTTCCCTTTTCCAGTACAGCACATAAGTTGTTGCGACAAGCCCGGCAGAAAGCAATATGCTGTACAGCGTTGCCCCGAGATCCGCTTCAAGGCTAGTACATGCAAACTCGCCGGTGGCGCATCCGGCAGCAAAAAAGATCCCATTCCATCCGGAATGTGCTAGTACCGAAAACCAACCCTTGCCGCTGGCCCAGGTACGAAGGCTGAAGAACAGAGAGGGCAGGACGAACAACAGGTTTCCAAATGACAGGCTGTCAATTTCAAGCGTGGGCGTATTGAGTATGTGTATCCCAGCCCAGACTGCGCCTGTGACCAGCACAGAGTAGGCGTTTCCAAAAATGTAATATGGAATTCCAAAGAATATCGTTTCCTCTATGGGGCCCGCTGCCAGCACGGACACAAGCGAGCGGGGTACGCTGGGCTCTTCATAATCAGGGATGGCCAGTTGTATCAGGGCCGAGCCGCCAAGGAGCAGTACAACTCCTAGTCCGTGGTAGAATAGGAGCATCTTTGTAAGGTACCAGAGTGAATTCTTGCGGTACCGTGACAGCCAGGACCTTGGGTCAATGTCCGCCTTTTCGTCGGCAAATCTGCCATTGCCGCGACTACTATTACTACTCAATGCAGCAGGTTCTCCCTCCAATACCACTCACAAGAATATATTTCGTCATCACATCCAGTCTTCCCATGCTGAAATATAGCGCCGTATCAGGCTCTGCGACTGCGATGAAAGCTTTAGGGATTTTTCTGATTCTGCAAGGCATTCAATGAACAAGCGCAGCGGGCTTGGAACGTTTTCCAGGGCCATCATATCCTTCTGGTAGTCCTCCACTATGGCGGCAAGTCGCTTTCTGAATTGGCCGTCAACGGCACTCAATAACTGGCGAATCTCCGCAGGAGAGACAGTCTGTCCCTCAAGCTGTTTTTCCAGGTTTGACGAATTGATAGAAAGAGATTCGACATAGATATCCTTGGTGTCTTTGGGTTTGTACATTGATTAGCCGACCAGCTTTGTCAGTCTGTCTTTCAGAACCGCATTTATCTTTTGGCCGTCTGCCTTGCCCCTTAGCACCGCCATTGCCCTCCCCATAAGCATGCCAATCGCAGCCATGCCTTTCTCGTTTACTACTGCCATGTTCTCCTTGATTATGCCATCAACTATTCTCGCCAGTTCATCGTCGTCAACGCTGGAAGCCCCAGAAGCTATGATGGCTTCATCCACACTCTTGGCTTCGTTTTTCATCAGCTTTTCAAATATTGACACCACCGACTCTTTGGCTATGGAGCCGGAGTCAAGGCGTGCAAAAATCAGAGAGATCATGTCTTCTGTCAGAAGTGATGCATCGTAGCCCTGCCGCTGGAGGCTAACCACATCCTCTGTCAGTTTTGAAGCAACAAATGTCGGCGGGATTTTGGTTCTGGTCGCGGATATCTGCTCAAATACAGGCAGGTAATCAGAATCAAAAATCTGGCTTGCAAGCTTTTTGTTAAGGCCATACTTGGCAGATATTGATTCTACCTCGACATCCCAGGGCCGGGGCACCTTTGATGCCAACGGACTCAGCAGAGAATCCGGAACAGGTATTGTCGGTATATCCGTCTCGGGGTACATGCGTGACGCTCCAGGCCGGGGTCGGAGGAACACGGTCTGTCCATCTGGCGTGGCAGCCCTTGTCTCAGCGGGGACACCGTCAACTGCGGACTTGAGCCTCTGGATTACTGCCTGCATGGCCGGTTCCACTTTGCTCCGTGGTCCGCCAAGTAACACAAATGCGTCGCTGTCGCCCAGATTTAGTCTTTCCCTGATCTCCGCTACCTCTTTTTCAGTTATCCCATAGTTCGGCAGCTCGTCTGAATGGAAAACGCCGTCTAGGCCATAGAATTTTACCATTCTGCCAAGCTCCTTTCCTATCCTGATGCCGGGGTACGGCTCAAAGCCGATCATGCCGGAAAACCCGGGGACCTTTGATGCCACAAACAGAGATTCCGGCCCATCCAGCAATATTTTTTTTGCAATCTTTGAATCCGCTTTCTCCAGTACGTCAGTAACGTCTACTGGCTTGTCCTTGCCTATCCTGCCGACATCAACTTTTCTTTCCCGAAGCTTTTCTGCGACAATTACTAGACCGTGCTGTCTCTGCATTTCATATTCGATCACCCTGACCAGCTGGTCTAGCTGCTGCACGCCCTTTACTTCGACCACTGCCCCATTGAGCACAGAGATGTTGACATCCTGTCTTATCGTGCCAAGCCCGCGGGCAACGCGCTTGCTTGCGCGAAGGAGTCTGCCCAGTGTCAGGGCAACTTGCATTATCTCTTCGGGCTTGCCGGTCACCGGCTCGAGGGCAATCTCCACCAGCGGAACGCCAAGCCTGTCAAGTCCATAGTTCCTGACGCCATCTGAATCATCCAAGAGTTTCGCTGCGTCTTCCTCAAGGCATATGCTTTGAACTCCCACCTGCTTGCCCCCGATCTCCAGGTAGCCTCCCGATGCGACGATCATGGTGCGCTGAAAGCCGCTGGTGTTGGAGCCGTCTATGACGATCTTGCGCATGACGTGTATCTCGTCCATTATATCGGATTTTAGGGCGAGTGAAAACAGGAGCGCAGTCTCCAGCGCGTCTGCGTTGACATCGTGAGGAGGCTCCTCGTCGGCTTCAACTAGGCAGCTCGTCCCCTTGGCGGCTCGGTATTCGACTGCTCGCATTTTCTTGCTGAATTCAAACATTGCAGCAGGATCATATGATCCGAGCTCGCTCTGGGTAGGCCTCAGCTTTCTTGCAAAGCTCACGTCATAGCTAGATGCCTCCCTGCAATCGCAGGCGCAGAAAAGCTTGCTCTTTGTGGCTAGCTGCTGATGAATTTCAAAGCCCACCTTTAGGTCAAGGGCTGCAGGTTCCAAGGAAGTCACTACGGGCTACAAATTCGCAGAGCATACGTATTAAGCATTACCTAGCTCGAGATCGGGATCGCGTCGGTCACTTCATTTGCAATGTTTGCCTTCATCAGCATCTTGGCCGCGTCGATATCGTTCCCAGATGTTGCCAGAGCCCACATCGCCTTGACGACGGCAGTCTCGGAAATCATGTCAGAGAGTGGCAAAATGCCGATATCAAGCAAGTCCCTGCCAGTGTCGTATACCGTCATTCTGACCCTGCCCCAGATGCACTGCGATGTCATGCATACCATCAATCCTGCCTGGATTGCCTTTCTCAGGAATGGAAATGAGTCATTGCTGACGTGACCGAGGCCGGTCCCCTCGAGTATTACTGCACGGTAGCCGGAAGCAATCGCATAATCCAGCAATTTGAAATCAATGCCAGGATAGGATTTTACAAGCAATACCCTGCTATCAAATTCCGCCTGCATTTTCAGATCACTTTTGTCAGCTCTTTTTGCCAGGTGGAACTGGATGCTCTGCATCTCTACTATTTGCCCGTTTCTTACGAGCGCGATTGGGGAGGCGTCTATAGACTCAAAAGCGTCGCGCCTACTAGTGTGGTTCTTCCTTACCCGCGTTCCAACATGTATTGCGACCAAGTCGTCAGAAGTTCCGGCATGCATCGCCACAAAAACTCCGGCAACATCTGATTGAGATGCAAACGACACGGCCCCAAGAAGGTTAATGGCGGCGTCGGAAGAGGGTCTGTCCGAAGACCGCTGGGCCCCGACAAGCACCACTGGAACAGGCAGATTCCGAAGTGCAAAACTCAACGCAGCTGCCGTATAGTGCATCGTATCGGTTCCGTGAGAAATCACAATTCCCCGGTAATTGCCCGAAGCGGCCTTTTCGGCTACCTTTTGTGCAATGGCAGTCCAGTGGGAAGGCTTTAGGTTCTCGCTATATTCGCTGAGCAGGACTTCCGGGTCTATCCATGCAATGCTTGCAAGTTCTGGCACGGAAGAGTAAAGTTCAGATGCAGTCAGGGCTGCGCGGACTCCTCCTGTTCGGTAGTCTATTTTGCTTGCAATAGTTCCGCCGGTGCTGATAAGGGCGATTCGTGGAAGGTCCTTGCTCTCCTTGATTGATGAAACAGTGGAGGCA
The DNA here is from genome assembly GCA_035279085.1 of Nitrososphaera sp. Classification (GTDB taxonomy): domain Archaea; phylum Thermoproteota; class Nitrososphaeria; order Nitrososphaerales; family Nitrososphaeraceae; genus Nitrososphaera. The sequence goes on along the minus strand of DATEIL010000252.1, from coordinate 1,127 downwards.
GTGGTTGCGCCGCTCGTTGTGGAGGCGGCAGGCGGATTGGCAGTCGAACGAGACACAGAGTTGATCTTACCTATCTCGATCCCGGTATTGTAGCCGCTTTTCAGCTTGGCAGAAATGTAACCATCGCTTGCGGACTCGTAGCGTGGCATTATCACTCCGGAAATACTGCCGTCTTTAGTTTCAATCGTGACCATGTCTCCTACTGAAAGCTTTAGTCTCGACAAAAGTTCAAGCCCTGCGCCCCTGTAGCCGCCAATATTTTCCATTGCCTATTCCATCGATCGCCAGTCGTCATTATAAATATATTAACGCAGACCTGCGTTTTGTGCGCCAGCTACAATCCGGCATGATTTGAATTCCATCTGACGGGCTGCATTGCACAAATTCCCGGGTACAGCCTTTTGCCCTATCGACCTGTCAAAGCCAGAATTATTTCCTTGGCCACTTTGCGATCCCCAAGTCCGACTGATGGGTCGCACCTTACAAAATTGGGCAGGGATTTGCTCAGGTCCATGTCGTCGACAGCACACCAGCGAGGCTTGCCTCTTCCGGCTCCGTGCCTGCCAAGCCACCTTTGAATTTCCAATGCACGCTCGGACGAGATCACAGGCATGCTTTCATCCGGGCTGGTACAGCCTAAAGGCGGTGCCATGACTCCATTCCACGCAAATATCTCCACAAGCTGTTGCAGGGTAAAGTCGTTCTGCCAGGTCGATGAGATTATGATCCTGCAGCCGGTCTTTTCTAAAATTCGGTTGAGGTTCTCGACACACGTTTTGTCGAATCGGTCCGAGTTGTGCAATCCGTCGCAGGCAGAGACGCCAAGGAACAGGACGCCATCTATGTCGAGAAAGAGAATAGCACCTCGGTCTTCAGTGTCACTTGACATACCGCTGACTTGTCATGATCTCCCTCCACTCCTGCATTTTAGCCTGAGCAGCCAACGAGTTGTGAGCTTGTACGCAGCTATTCCAGACCAGTATCATTGCAGGTTACAAAAGAAAACCCCGGGCCTGACTAGGAAAAAAGATCCTTTGCCCCCTCTACGATGTACTGCACTGCGATTGCTGCAATAAAGACTGCAAAGACGCGAGTGACTATGATTGAGCCTCGCCGGCCAAGCACAT
>DATEIL010000251.1:0-4321 GCA_035279085.1 Nitrososphaera sp. | reverse complement strand
AAGAAAGCCTGGAAGGAAACTGCTTTACAAGAATTCATGAACTTTGGTTTATAATACGGTGATGATTGTGTGTCCCTAATGGGTAGTAGAAGGCGTAAAACCCTTGCACGTCCGGCCCGCAAGAGTCGGAGAGTGGACGGTCGATGCCCCAAGTGTACAACTATTGTAAAATTCAATGTGTCCGGGCCTGTCGGCGACGAGATCTATGAATGCACTGGTTGCATGTCAAAGTTTCATATCGACCAGCTCTGATCCCCTTTTTCCAAAGCCACGTGAGAGACTTTGGGCATATTTTCTCTTGCTACACACACATACATGTGAATGTGTGCACGCGTTCGCCATCCGTTTCATGCATCGGGTGTCTTTTTGAATGAAACCGTGGGTTCATTTTCAAGCTGAATTGTGGTATGCCTGATGCTGTATTTGTCAGCCAGGACTTTGTTTATCCCGTCGAGCAGCTTTCCGGACTGACTGAGCATCTGGTCCCTTGCAACGACGTGGCCGCTGAGAGCAACCATCCCGGTAGAAATCGTCCAAACGTGCAGGTCATGTACGTCAACTACTCCGTCTACTCCCATCAGTGAATTAGTGACATCTTGGATGTCAATCTCGCTTGGAGCCCCTTCAAGCAGTATGTGCGTGCTGCCTTTTACAATGGTATATGCGCTTCTGGCTATCAGGCCGGCGATAAGAAAGGCTACCAGCGGATCCAGGATTACTATTCCCGAATAAAACGCCACAAACCCTGTGATTATGACGGCCACTGAGGATACTGTGTCGTATATCACATGGACAAATGCGCTCTGTATGTTGATGCTCTTGTGGGCATGGCCCTTGAGTAGTATGATGACGACCAGGTTCCCCGCAAGGCCAAGCGCGGCCACAACGAGCATTATCGGGGCGTCGATTTGCCGGGGTTGCAGCACCCGCTCAAATGCTTCGTACAGGATCCATGCCGAAAGTATTACCAGAGTTATCCCATTGGCAAGCGCGGCAAGGACCTCCGCCCTATGGTAGCCAAACGTCATTTTTCCCGAATGGCTGCGAGTCGCCAGAATCACGGCAAACAGGCTGAGCGCCATGGCGATCACGTCTGTCAGGACGTGGACGGCGTCGCTTACAAGCGAAATGCTGCCGCTGAAAAAGCCTCCTGCAAATTCAAGGGCGGCAACAGCGGCAGTCACCAAAAGTGAGAGTTTCAGCAGCTTTTTTGGCTGCTCCATGCCGGCATCCACTGGCTCTGATTGCAGCTGACTATGCTTTTACGGTTGCTGCCATATCACAATATTTTCTATTGTTTGCCTTCGCTTGCTGCAATCTGTGCAAGTGGAACCTGGGCAGGATTCTTGTATTTCACGACTTGGGACGCTCCTTCCCTTGGATAGACACCGTAAATCAGCGCGGCCTTTGCTACCGTCGAGTCCTTTAGCGTCACCATTATTATCTGGTTGTCTTTTGAGCGCTCCAACAACACCCTGGACAACCTCTCGGTATTCTGAGCGTCAAGGTGTGCATCAACTTCGTCCATGAGGTAAAATGGAGATGGCTTGAGCGATTGGAGTGCCAGCAAAAATACAGTGGCCGCTATAGTCTTCTCTCCGCCAGAAAGTGCAGTAGATTCTCTGGATACGGTCTTGTTGGGGAACCGCACCAGAAGCATCACTCCGCTCGCAAATATGTCTTCCGGATTTTCTATTTCGAGCCTGGCCTCGCCTCCCGTCATTTTTCCAAAAGTCGTGCGGATGTCAGAATCCACACGCTGGTATGCCTCCATAAAGACGTCCTTCTTTTCCTTTTCAATGTGCTGGATAAACGAAACGATTGAATTCCGCTCTGTTTCAAGCTGGTTCTTCCTGCCTGACATCCCCCTGTACCCATCCATTACCTGCACGTAGGATTCGTCAGCGCGCAGGTTGATCTTTAACTTGACTTCTTCGTATTCCACAGACAACTCCCTTATGGCCGTCTGGACGTCCATTTCATCCAGGAGGGTCTTGTACCCAAGCCAGACAAGGTCATTTGTGAGCCTGGATTCGTTTGAAGTAAGGTCCGTGATGTCCTTTCGAAGCAGGGCGGATTCTCGCTCTAGCATATTGTGTTCCCTGGACAATCTGCGTTCCGAATCAGATAGCGATCTTATTTTTTTCTCGTATTCCTGAAGGACCGTGTAAGAGTTGCCCGAAGAATCAATGACCTGCTGCTCTTGGTCCCGGAGACCTTTGAGGTCTGATTCCAGAGTCTGGGACTTTGCCCTGAGTTCCTGTATCTGCGTCCTTCTGTGCTCCAGCTCGAGTTCGAGCCGGTGCTTTTCATCGTCAATCTCCCTGAGCTGTCTCAGGTCGAGTTCCAGCCGACCCTCGATTCCACCAAGCGCCGTGCTCGCTTGGGAGAGGCCAAAATTTGCACTATCCAGGGACTTGTTTATCTGGCTGCGCTGCAGATTTTTTTCCGCAAGCTCCCTCCTGCCGGAGTCCTCGTCTCCGATGGATTGGATCTTTTCTGCCAGTCTTGAAGTTGATGGCTCGAGCAGCTCAAGACGCCTCTTAAGCCTTCCATGTTCAAGCTCGTATTCTTTGTATTCGGCCTGAAGGGTGTTGCGGGATTCAATCATTGCTGAAGCGCTTTTCTGTCTGGATTCGACGGCTTCATTTTCTGACTTGATTCTATTTTTCAGGTTGTCTATCCCAAGTTCCAGCCTCACCTTGTCAGATTCTGAAGCCACGATCCTGTCAGCAATCTCGCCAATTTCGTGGCTCTTGCTCTCGATGGTTTCGGATAGGCGGAAAAGCATTTCCTTCAAGTCGCCAACGGAATCGCCCAAGAGTATGGCCTTTGTAAGGTCTGATATCCTGCTCCCAAAGTCAAGAGACATCGAGCCACCTGAGGGCTCGAATAATTCTCCCTCGACTGAAACCGCGCGGTAGCCCAGCCGTGCAAGCATGTATGCACTGGAGGAATTCCTTGTCAGGATGGTTTCGGAGAAGAGAAGTAACGGGAGATTCCGGTTGTAGTCAGAATATACAAAGTCAGAGAGCCTGCCTATGATGTTCACATCATCCCGGGGCATCTCTGACTTTGTCTTGTACCGTGTGAGCACATCAAGTGGAATAATGCGGAGGCGCGGCAGCCTGCGCTCTTTGGCATAGCTTGCCATCAAAATCATCGCCTGGATATCGCGGACTACAAAAGCCTTCATCCACTCGGAGCCTGCCGCAAGCACTGCCCTTTCGTAGTTGGCATCCCACTTTACAAGATCGTGGACAAGCCCGAGTATGCCAAAGTTTTCACCATCTTTCATCAGCTCTGCAATTGCAAGATCCTCGTTCATGGCGTTCTTTGCCACGCTGGCACGCTCTTCGAATTTGGTCGCAAGTTTTTCGGCTTTAGCATAAAGTGCGGCAGAGTTTGCAACCTCTCTCTCCAGTAACTGCTTCTTCTCCGCGAGTTCGGAAAGCAGCCGGACGGTGGCCTGCAGAAGAGTGCTGTCAGACTGGAGCGTCCCTGATAAGGTCTCTCCAGATTTCCTTGCTGTTTCAATAGCGGCTTGGAAGGACCCGATCTCCTGGTCGTTTGATGTGCTTCTATATCTGTTATTCTTGATCTTTTCCCCGAGAGCAGCTTCGGCAAGTTCCAGCCTGCCTTTGAGCGAGGACATCTTTGAGAGCCGTCGTTCGAGCTTTTGCCGGAATGACGCGTGCTTTGCAGCACGTTCGCCAACTCGCTCGAGCTCGGCATTTACGATGTCAAGGCTGGCTTTCAGCTCTGCAATCTCTGCTCTTCTCTGTTCAGCAGCGTGTTTCAGGTGCTCGGCCTCTGCTTTCATGTTTTGGGATCTTTGAGTGATATTGTTCTTGTTCTGATCAAGTGCTGGAAGCCTTCGCTCGATATCTCCTATACGGCGCTCCGCCTCCGCAAGCATTGCCTTCGTCCTCTCGGACTCGTGCACTGCCACTGAAATTTTGCTCTGCACCTGGGCTTTGACCTTATTGGCAGCATCTACTTCCTGCATGAATTTGGTCTTCTCTGTGTCGAGCTTTTCCATTTCCGTACGGAAACCGTCAAGCTGGCTTGACAGGTCCGCCGATTTTTGGTTGTTTGAATCGAACACTGAATTTGCTGATGCAAGCTTTTGCCTTACACCGCGAATGTTGTTTGATAACTGCACTGCCTTGAACCTCTTCAGTTCTTGGCCTATCTGGTCATAGCGCAACTGGTCGTTTCGTTCTGCTTCAAGCTCGTCTATCCTCTTTCTGATTTCGCCCATCCTGGCAAATGCCACTTCAAGCCTCCTGTCCGCCTCGTCAAGCTGCTTGATAGACTC
>DATEIL010000250.1:0-3534 GCA_035279085.1 Nitrososphaera sp. | reverse complement strand
CCGAAGCGCTTCATAGAGCCGCAAAAGGCTGCCATTTATCCTAAAGCTAATGCTCTTTGCGAGAACCACTTGAAATACGTCGCCGTCGTAGACATAATGTTTTGCCTTGCTGACCATCCTCTTGAACTTGGACTTGGTCATGTTGCGCTGAGGCTTTGAATATGAGAACTTTTGAGGGGAGCCAGCGTATCCCCGGACGACTATTTTCAATTCTTCAAGCCGGGACTTGCCGAGGTGGAAATAGTATGCCTGATTCTCCTTGTGGCTATACAATACCCCGTCCAAATATATCCCGAATTCAATCAGCGGAAAGCCAGGACCTTTTCTCTTGCCCGGTGGAAGACGTTCCCAGAACCGTACCGCATCATAGCTGATATACCCTACAGCGCCTCCGATGTACCTGAACCTGTTGTCGTGTATCTTCGGCAGCAGTTTGCGAAGCTGCAGCAGAGGGTCTGTCACTTTCTCTTGGTGTATGGTTTTGTGGCGGTTCTTTATCTTGAAAGCCCGGGAATTGCACGTGACAGTAAACTCGGGATCAAAGCCTATCACAGACATTTCCGATAGTTCCTTTGGCCCCACAAGTGACTCGAGCATGAAGACTTTATCGTAAGTCGCATAAAGTTTTCTGAATAGCTCGAACTGGTCCCCAGAAGTTTGAGCTAGTTTTTCGATACAAAGTTTACTGGAATCAAGCCTGCGCAGGCGTCCAAAAGTACTCACCTTTCATTTTCTCCCATCTCATCCAGCAGGCTTGATCCGAGTAGTTTATCATTTAAACCTTTACTGGCAGCGTTATCGCGCCTTGTGCTGCGGACTGGACCAGCGAAGCATACTTGGCAAGAGCGCCTGACTTGTAGTGAGGTTTTATCGGCTTCCATTTCTTGAGTCTCTTTTTCATCTCTGTCTTTGAAATCATCAAGTCTATCTTGCTGGTGGTGGTATCGATAGAAATCACATCACCTTCCTTTACTACTGCGATGGGACCCCCAACCATCGCTTCGGGGGCAACGTGCCCTATCATGAAACCCCTCGTGGCACCGGAGAATCGGCCATCTGTGACCATGGCCACCTTCTCGCCCAGTCCCTGTCCCACAAGCGCAGCTGTGACGGCTAGCATCTCACGCATGCCGGGTCCACCCTTGGGGCCCTCATATCGAATTACTACCACTTCACCTTCAGAGATCTCACGCCGCGAGATCGCGTCAAATGCCCTCTCTTCGGCATCAAAGACGCGGGCTCTGCCTGCAAATTTCTTGTTTTTTACTCCAGCTACTTTGACAACGGCGCCATCTGGTGCCAGAGTTCCTTTTAGGACCTTGAGCGTGCCCTGTTCGCTTATAGGGTTGTCAAAGTGCTTTACAACTTTTTCATCCGGACTGTAGTCGAATTTAATGGCTTCAAGGTTTTCCTGCATCGTTTTTCCCGTGACTGTCATGGCATCTCCGTGAAGGATTTTTTTCTTTAGCAGGCTCTGAAGAACTACAGGAACGCCTCCAATTTTATCGAGATCAAGCATTACGTATGCGCCCCCGGGCCTCATGTCGGCGATGTGAGGAGTGCGTTTGCGAATTCTTTCGAAATCCGACAGGGCAAGTTTGATCCCAACTTCGCGCGCAATTGCAAGCAGGTGGAGTACCGCATTGGTGGATCCTCCGATGGCGTTGGCAACCATTATGGCGTTTTCAAATGCCTCAAAAGTCATGATGTCCTTGGGCCGAATGTTGTTTTCAAGCAGGCCAAATATCGCCTTCCCTGTGTTGTAGCAAACCTGGTGCCTCTTTTCGCTTTCCGCGGGTGGCGACGCACTCCCCGGCAGAGACATGCCGATGGCTTCGCTTATAGATGCCATCGTATTTGCAGTATACATTCCGGCGCACGAGCCTGCTGCAGGACAGGCCACGTTTTCAAGGCTTGTCAGCTCTTGGAGTGTCATCTTGCCAGCGTCGTATGCTCCGACAGCCTCGTATACATCCTGAACAGTTACCTGTTTTCCATTCCAGACCCCTGGCATTATGGTGCCACCGTATACGAAAATAGCCGGCAAATTCAATCGTGCCATGCCCATCAGCGTCCCGGGCAGGCTCTTGTCGCAGCCCGATATTCCAACGAGCCCGTCGTATTGGTGAGCTCGTACCATGACTTCAATAGAATCAGCAATGATTTCTCTACTGACAAGCGAGGCCTTCATCCCCTCATGGCCCATCGCTATGCCATCCGAAACCGCGATCGCAGTGAATTCTCGGGGCGTGCAGCCTGCATCGCTAACGCCGCGTTTGGAGCTTTGAGCCAGCTGTCCTAGGTGGATGTTGCACGGGGTAGCCTCATTACACGTGGACGATACGCCGATAATCGGCCTATCAAGATCTTCATTTGAAAGGCCCATGGCCTTGTACATAGCCCTGTGAGGCGCCCGCGCTGTTCCCTCGACCACTTTTCTGCTGGGTAGCTCCATTATGTCTAGTGGGGCGCTGCAAGGATATTTTAAAGTATATTGCTAATCCAGCGTGGCTGTGATCTTTACCGCATCAAGGCCCTCGACCTTGAAAATGGTCTCGCACATGCCACACTCGGCATTTCCACTTGAAAGATCCTTGGCCGATATCTCCTCATTCATGTAATCGCACTTTGGGCAACGAAAAGAAAAGTCGATATCAAAGCTTTCAAGCTCCATTGTCTCTCCCATTATATCAATCAAATCGGGATTATGGTGTATTTAAAAATTCGCAAATCATGCATCCAAAGAAAGCAAAAAATAAACGTCCATGTGCCATACGTGGTAATTCACCAAGCGATTGAAAATGTCTAGCAAATCATGCATATTCTGCTCTATAGTCTCGGGCCGACAGCCAGGCGTCAAGGTTTACCAAGATGGGGACTTTCTAGTAATAATGGACAAGTACCCCATAAACATTGGCCACACCCTTGTTATTCCGACCAAACATTACGATAACCTGCTCCAGATGCCTGCTGCGGAAGTCGGCAGGCTGTATTCGTTAGTTCCTGCCGTTGCAAAGGCTGTTGTGGCAGCAGTCGCCGCCGACGGCTTTAATGTAGGTCAGAACAATGGAATTGCCGCAAATCAGATTGTACCTCATGTGCACGTTCACATAGTGCCAAGATTCATTGATGACAGCCCTGATGGAAAATGGCCAGCCCGCAGAGTGGCGGCAAAAGATGATCTTGCAAAAATTGCCCATAAAATACGAAAGGAATTTGAATCCGACGCGTCCACGAAGCACTAGCCTGCAAAGTTTATTGGAACAGGGTTGCAGTCAGGACACTCTTCGAAGCACAGTCTTCCGTCCGTATCTACTGCCAGTATCAGCGACGTTCCTTTACAAGTCATGCAGACGAACATGGGTGGCTCAGCAATTATATGCACTGTCGAGGCTTAAAGCTCTTTCCATTTTGTACAAATTTCAATAAATGATAAATTATCCTAAATATCTATTGCTCTTATTGTTCATTTGCGTGTCTTTTTCTTCTTTTTTGACTTTTTCGTAACTTTTTTAGGTTCCTTCTTTTCAGCCG
>DATEIL010000249.1:0-10894 GCA_035279085.1 Nitrososphaera sp. | reverse complement strand
GTTCAAAAACGTAGTCTTGCCGCAGCCAGACGGCCCGACAAAGCACACGAACTGGCCCTCCTCTATCGAGAGGTTGATGTCCTTGATGGCAACCGTGTCCTGGCTGGTTTTTCCATCGCGTGATACGAACCATTTTCCTATGTTCTTTGCTTCAAGTTTTGCCATGCTATACACTCTCACTTTGCTTTTTTTCTTACACCAGGTCGCTCGTGTCGCCAAACTGCTTCATTTTGCTCAAGCGCCTCCTGTCCATTATGGTAATGATCGCGCCGGCTATAGTCGTTGCAATTCCGGCGACGAGTCCAAACACTGCCGAAGCGGGGAGTGCCGGCGAGATGGCGCCGCCCCTTCGCAAGACCGCCTCCTGGCTGTCCAGCACAAGTGTAGCCTCCAGCGTCTCGTCCTGTGATGGGTTTGTCAGCGTAAGGGTATAGAGCCCGTCCTCGACGACGGCAAACGCCTCGATGATTATCGGCGGGTCAACGGATTTTTGCACCACCAGCTTGCCTTCGGGATCGCTGATGGTGATCATTGGCCTGCCACCGGAAAATTCAGGAAACGAAGCAAGGAATGCGCCTTGACCGGCGGTGGTAATGTTTTGCGATATTTCTTGGGATGCGCCGGGCTCGACCTTGATTTTCTCCTCTTCATCGAGGGCTTTGACAAGCTGATCACCGTAATACCCAAGCACCGACAGGCTGACGGCGACGGCGGCTCCCCCTGCGATGAGCAGCAAGTACCCTCTTTTTAGCAACAATATCCAATGCGTCAGATGTTGACCAAATAATATATTCCTATCAAAGAAATGGCACTAAGACGCTTGTAAAGGCCAGCGCCATAAAATGTAATCAGATGACAGCAATAGAACAATGTATAAGAGATCGAAATGCGAAAACAGGCTGAAAAGATGGACGAAAGTTCTTCTCAAAAAAAGACAAAGACAATTGATGCGGTAATTGCTGCAGTCAACCTAGCAGCAATGGGAGTCGCACTGAGTTCCAAGGCGGAGGAAAAGATGTTTGAGGGCGACGACAACAACAGGGGTAGTAGTGATAAAAGGGAGGCCGTCGAGAAAAGGCTGGACGAGCTTGCAGAAAAGCTGGACAGGATCTCAGAACAGCTAAAAGTCCTCCAGGGGCCACAACAGGAACAGCAGAAAGTTGTCGCAGTAGCAGCATCAACAACAACGACGACTACTGCTACTGCCACAGGTGCAGTTGACGGCGCCGACAAGCAGCCAGAGAATGCTGGCACGCAGCAGGCAAAGCCCCAAGATGTCATATACGTAAGAAAGTCGTCCGAGTTCTCCTTCTACAGCTAAGTTACAGGAGAAAACCACCATTTCTGTTAATAATGCATATGTGATAATATGATCCAGATCGGCGTTGCTCCTCAAGATAATATCGCTTGCAGCCTTGGCTGTGGCGGTAGTCGTCGTCGCCGTGATTTTTTCATCGCCGGCAATGCGAACGCCCGGCACGCCTGATGTCAGGTTCACCAATTTTACGCCGGACAGGACTGAGATCCGAGTGGGCGAATCCGCAAACATCATTTTTAACGTCCAGAGCAGAGAGCAGGGTGTCGTCAACGACTCAAAAGTCATGATAGTGATCGAGCCCGACGGCTATCAGCCATATATCTCGGTAAGCGACCCCGTTGTTGAACTTCCCGCGATGCTGGCAAAAGACGCCCGCACAGGCGAGCAGAGCGTGAGAATCCATGTAAACGGCTTGCCGGCGAAAGAGGCTACCTACGATGTCAAGGGTGTCTTGCTGGTGGACGGGAAGCAGTCAGACATCCGGCAGTTTGAGATGAGGGTCGTGCAATAAGGGCATGCTCACGCAATGGGGAAGAGAGAGAAAAAAAAAGCAGAGATAGATATTCCCCACTGCTTTACAGGACAAAATATTCCGCTTGTGGGTGGTGGACAACTATTGCAGCAGTTGACTGATCCGGTATTATCTGGCCGGCCTCTGTCAAAGTCATGCCGGATTTTGCCGGGTCGAGAATCTGCCATACCAGATGATGCTGCATCGTATCGGGACAGCTTGGATAGCCCCAGCTGTATCGAAGCCCTCGTCCGGCGCCAATACCCAGCTCCTGCCTGATAATTTCATTTACCCATTCCGCCATCGCCTCCGCAGTCTCGACTGCCAGCCCGTGCAAATAGTATGCGTCGGCATACCTGTCTTCCTTATTCCATTTTTCTATTACCTCTGTGACCCTTGCCCCGGCTGTGACTGCCTGGAATGCTACAACATCCTGGGTTCCAAAATAGTCTGCAAGGCACAAGTGCTTTTCCTTTGAAGACCTCGGAAACTCAAATTCTACTACATTCTTTTGCTGTTGTCGTTGTTGCTGAAGATTCTGCTTTCTCTCATTTTCTTCTTCTTCGTCATCAGGCAGTTCCACTGCGAGCCTTCCTGTGCCGCCCTGTGTAGGTGTAAGGTTGTGGCACTTGAAAAATCCATATACTGCCCGGGGCTCGAAAAGCCGGTCGCGTAACACCAGTTGTTTCCAGTGGTCAAGGAGTGCCTCGGGATCCTGCTCACGCGCACCTTTGCCCTTCATTCCCCACTGGAGCACAAAGAGCGATTTTTTGTTCAGGTATTTCCAGACCTGCTCAAGGTCTATCTGCGAGGGGCCGAGCCTCACCGGTACACCTATGTGGGGCGGAACAGGGGGCGCTATTGGGGCGATGCCGCTGTGCGGGAGTTCCGACTGCTCCACCCCGGCAGCATCAGCCTTTTTGTCATCCCACTTTTCCAGCTTTTGCCTCCATTCAGTGACAAACTGGTTTCGCTCCGGAGACATCAGCGTATTCATTACCTTGAGCCCCTCAAACGCCGTCCTGCAGTAAAATGCGCCGGACCCATAGGTGCCCCCCTCCTTTGCAATCCTGTTGACGTATGTGCTGTTAATCGCCGCGCCTCCACACAGGACGGGGATGCTGCGGCCCTGCTCACGCGCCTGCTCCACAAAGTATTGCATCTGCTTTGAGGTGGAGACGAGCAGGGCGGACAGCCCGACTGCGTCGGCATTTACCTCGCTGACCTTTTCAAAGATCTTTTGTAAGGGAACCTGCTTGCCCAGGTCGTAGACTGTATAGCCGTTGTTTACAAAAATGGTCTTGACCAGATTCTTGCCAATGTCGTGAACGTCTCCGTATACTGTGCACAGTACCAGCTTGCCCTTGCTGACGCCTTCCTGCTTTATCAGGTACTTTTCCAGCTCTGCCACCGCAGCCTTCATGCATTCTGCGGACTTTAGCACAAATGGCAGGATGAGTTCGCCGGCCCCAAACTTGTCGCCGACTTCCTTCATTGCCGGGAGCAGGACTCCATTCAGCGTCTCGACTGCCGCGTCGTGTGCGATCTCTTTTGGCGCGTCGAGCGCCAGCCTTCCGCTGGCCTCAGTCTTCCTTACGCTTCCCTGACCACCCTTGATCCGCTCTGCGATTGCAAGCACGACATCGTCTTCAATCCCTTCTTTGAGCCGGTTGACAATACGGAAGTGGCAGCGTTTTGCCGGTTCCCATGCCGGATCTACTTCTATCCTTTTCGTGGAAGGTCCCGATGTGGCCGTGGCTCCTTCAAAGTGGGCAAGGAGCTCCGCAAGGGCGTTTGGTTGCCGGTTAAGTATCAGGTCCTCGGCAAGCCTGCGCTGTGCTTCGTCGATCTCGGGGTACGGGATTATGTCCCTTGCATTGATAATCACGGCATCCAGCCCGGACTTTAGTGCGTGGTAGAGAAACACGGAATTTACCACCTTTCTGGCGCTTGCTGGGAGGCCAAAGCTGACATTGCTTAGGCCAAGGCTGACAAAGCAATCCGGGAGCCGTTCCTTTACCAGCCTTATCCCATCAAGCGTGTTTTTTGCAGAGTCGGCGTATTCAGCCTCGCCTGTTCCCAGCGTAAAGGTGAGCACATCAAAGATAAATTGCCAGGGTTGAAGCCCGTACTGCTGTGTTCCGATGTCAAACATCAGCTGGGCTACCTCGGCCTTTTCCTCGGGGGTCTTGGCCATCCCTTTTGGCCCGATGCAGAGCGCGATTGCAGGCACCCCATATTTTGCCATGAGCGGAGCCAGCGCATGGAACCTGCCTCCGTCGCCTTCTAGGTTTATTGAGTTAATGACGGGCCTGCCGGGGATCTGCCTGATTGCGGCTTCTACCACAGACGGGACGGTGGAGTCTATCACGAGGGGCGCCTCTACCTCCAGGCTCAGCCGCTTGACAAGGGTCGTCATAAAGTCCCTCTCCTGGGCGTCTGAGCGCTCGGTAAGGGCCACGCACACGTCAAGGCAGTGGGCTCCGTCTTCGACCTGTGCTCTTGCAAGGTCGACCAGTCCGTCAAAGTCATTTGCAAGCACGAGCTCCTTTGCCTTTCTAGACCCCAAGGTATTCAGCCGCTCGCCTATTATCAGCGGAGGTGGCTGCTGCTTAAGGTCAACTGCTTTTAAAGAAGAGCTTACCCGTGGTATCAAGTGCCAGTGCCTAGCTATCTAGTCCTCGCTTCGCATATATTTTCTATCTAGTCGCGGTCACCCGCGGTGAGCATCGCGGGCATGCGCTGCCTTGAGAACGAGCGCATACCATAAATTATCCTATGTTAGAGGTCAAGAAAAGTAAACAGACTACCGAAAATTCTACCTAACCCGTTTTATAATAAAAACGCAAGTAACTAACATGGCTACAATTCAACAATACAAATTCAAAGGAAACGGCTCCGCCGGCCTTATAGAAACGGTGTATGCCATTATAAAGGGCCGGAGCGGCAAGGTGACAAGCAAGGACCTTGACACCTTGATCGGTAACAAGCAGGACGTAAGGTTCGCCATAACCCGCCTTACCGTCCAGGGAAGAATAAAGAGGATTAGAGGATTTGGCAAGGTAGGTATTGAATACTTTTACAAGGACATTGCCACCGCGCCAGAAAAACCAAAACTTGGGATTGAGGTAGAAGAAATGGCAATTTCAGGTTCAACTACTTCTTCTTCTTGGTACTGAGTCCAAGGCCTTTCGGAGCTGGGCAATATGCTGGGGATTAGTTCCGCAGCAGCCCCCGATCATCCTGATCATAGGGTATTTGCCGACAAATTCGCCTAGGGCACGTGAAATGTCGTCGGGCGCCATCTTGTAGACCGCCCGTCCTCCTTCATTCTGGGGCATCCCGGCGTTGGGCATCACCAGTATGGGCAGGCCCTGTTCACTCAGCCATCTTACGCTTGGAGCCATCTCGTGAGGACCCGTAGAGCAATTGAGGCCAAACGCGTCGATTTTCATGTCGCTTACCGTCGTGTAGGCTGCCTGCACGCTGGTGCCAAGTAGCATCTTGCCGTACTGATCAAGCGTCACGTTGGCGATAATGGGGATATGTTTTTTTTCGCCTCCTGCCTCTTCCATCGCAATGTGGCAGGCCTCCACTGCCAGCTTCACTTCAAGTATGTCCTGGCTTGTTTCTATGAGCAGAGCATCCACGCCACCCCTTATGAGGCCCTCTGCTTGAAGCGCAAATGCATCCCTGATCTCGTCCAGCGGCTTTTGCCCGAGATCCGGGTCGTTTGAGCTGGGGAGATATCCGCTTGGACCCATCGAGCCAATGACGTACCTTGGCCTGTCTGTAAACTCGTCGCATACCTGCCGGGCAAGCGTGGCCGCCTTTTCATTGAATTCGACTGTCATGTGCCCGTATCCGTATTCGTCCAGCTTTAGCCTGTTTGAGCCAAAGGTGTTAGTCTCTATGCAGTCGGCTCCGGCCTGGAGGTAACTCCGGTGAATCTCTTTGATCCACTCTGGCTTTGAGAGGATGAGACCGTCGTTGAACCCATCCTTTCCATCTGGAAAATCCTGCGGCTGTGGATTTAGCAGCTGGATCTGCGTGCCCATCGCGCCGTCAAACAGAAGTACTCGGTTTTGCGCAGCCTGAATAAAAGATTCTGCTTCTCCCAAAGTCAAACCTGTTCATAGGGACACGCAAGTGGTTTAAAGTCTTCCGAATTGACCCAATGAACAACAACTATTGACATAGGTTCTCTAAACCAAAACGGTAATGAGAAGAACAACATGATGACATCCGTCGTCCAGGAAAGGACCAACAACGACTCTGCTTCTAACAATCGCGTGGTACCACCATCCGTGCTTCTCATAGGCAAAAAGCATGCAGTAGACTATATTGCACCAGGGCTCTTTAGGCTAAACAACACAGGGGAAGTTATCATCAAGGCGACTGGGAGCCTCAGCATAGTGACTGCCGTGGACGTGGCAGAGATGATAAAGCGGGACGTTGAAAACGTGCTCACCAGGACGATATCGCTTGGGACGGATTCGCTGGTATTGTCAACCGGCGAGAGCAAGAGGATGTCATGCATCGAGATAAGGCTTTCAAAGAGCGTTCCAGAGCCGGCTCCCGTAGAGGCAGTACAAGTAATAGTCGAATCTGCCGCGCCCATACTCCAACAACAACAGCAGCAGGCGGAGCAAGAGCAGGTGCAGCCGGCCGTCGAAGCGCCAGTTGATGCCGTCAAAAAGACACGGACCAGAAGAAAGGCAACTAACACTGATTCCGCGGCAGGCAAAAAGAAAAAGAAGGTTACGAGAAAGAAAAAGGCTTCGGACTAGCATATCCCTACCTTTCTCTGTCAGATCTTTTTTTGCAATATAATTCTCATAACCACGTTATTGTTATTGTTATTATTTCTGGGACTGAACTGGAAAGTCTTGACGCTCGGTTGTCCAGACTGCGCTGAACCCATGCATTGATTCCAGTAGCGTAAATGGCGTCACTTTAGATTTCTGCGCTACCTGCAAGGGGATTTGGATTGACAGGCGGGGTTGGTGGAGAGAAATCAATAAAGTTCTCGGCTCTTCTGCAGATTACAGCTCGAACGCTGACGCTCTGTCAGGCAATTGCTACCTAGTTTAGTAACAGCGCAAAGATCTGGGTAAAACCTTATGTAGAATGTTTAACTAGAGTGGTCTATAGTACACATGGATATAAAAAAGAAGGCGATGGCGTGTCCAAAGTGCAAGAACAGGATCCTGATTGATGAGGATGCCAATGTTGAAATTATCTGCAATGTCTGTGGATCCATATACGCTGAAGCTGATTAACGGCGGCAACGGACTACCCCGGAAAATCATCTCAACTTCCCTTCCTCATCGCAGACATTGAGATTGGAATAATAAATGAAGGTGAAGGATTGAGCGACACACCACCACCATTTGGTTGCAAGGGTTTTGCTCAGCATCAAAAAAGCTGACGCCGAAATGACGTTTGTGGTTGTCATAGGTGGTGGTGCTGCTGCCGTTGTTATTGTTACTATCATTATTGTTCGACAAAATATTTCTTCATAATCTGCGGCATCTTCATTGTCCTTGCCGTGCCTTCGAATACTTCGGTGTGCTTGTCCCTCAGGTGCTTGAGTGCAAATCGCACCTCATCGCCACAGAGCCTGCACTTTGCCTTTCCAAACATGGCTATAGTCCGATCACGCCCTCCCTGTAGTTATGCTTTTATCCTTTTTCTTATCCCTACACGCAGTCGGCATATAGTCTGATGAGGCAGGCGTATTCCGCAGGAGCACCTTGGAAAACTTTTTCAGGGATAGGCCCGCGACATTGTCCGCGGAAAGAGCACCGTGTCCTTGATGTCTTCGACATCTGTGATCCAGCGCATCAGTCGCTCAATTCCAAGCCCAAAGCCTCCGTGCGGAACTGATCCGTACCTCCGCAGGTCAAGATACCACTGGTACGAGTCAGGATCGAGCCCTTCCTTCTTCATGCGGCCGGTTATCGCCGAGATGTCGTCCTCTCTCAGCCCCCCGCTTGTTATCTCGCCAAAGCCCCGAGGCGCAAGCATGTCCGCGGCAAGGCCTATCCCCGGAGATTCCGGATCCTCCTTGACGTAGAACGGCTTGACGGCCATCGGATATCCGACAACAAATATCGGCTTTTCAGAGTTTTTCGTCAGCTCTCTCTCAGAGTCGATGGAAAGGTCGTCTCCTACGCGGATTTCTCGCTTGCCTCCCCCGTCCTCTTCTTCAGCAATCATGAATCCCTTTGAACGCAATAATTCGATGGCCTTTGGGTACGGAACGCGCTCAAACGGTGGCTCAACTTTCTTCAGGTCTGCAGTATCCCTTTTCAGCAGCGCGAGCTCCTCCGCGCAATCCTTGATGGTGCCCTGTATGGCATGAGAGACTAGCCGCTCTTGGACCTGCAGTATGTCCTCCAGCGACACCCAGGGCGCCTCGGCTTCCAGATGGGAAAATTCGGCCAGGTGCCTGACAGTACGTGATTTTTCCGCCCTGAACGACGGCGTCAGGCTCCATACGGGTCCAAGAGAAAATATCATTGCTTCTAGGTATAGCTGTGCACTCTGGGAAAGAAATGCCTCTTCGTCAAAATACTTTAGTTTGAAGAGAGTCGACCCGCCTTCAACTGCGCCTTTTACTATTGTCGGAGCCGTGACTTCCATCCAGTCGTTGGACACAAACCACTGACGGCAGTAGTCGAGCAGCTTGGCGCGGATTTTTGCGATGGCCACCATCCTGCGAGTCCTCAGAGCCAGGTGCCGCTTGTCAAGCAGCAGCTCATCGCTCTGGAATTCGCCTATCGGATAATCAGTTCCGGCAATGTTGTAGACTTTGATGCTTGAACCTTTGATTTCATATCCTCCCTCCGGCGCCCTGGGGTCCTGGCTGACCATGCCCGTAATTTCAATGGATGACTCTATCGTCAGGTTGGCCGCCTTTGCAGTACCAATCACGCATTGGATCACGCCTCCCCTATCGTCACGCACAAGCACAAAGGAGTTCTCCTTTTGCTTTCGGAGCCGGTAGACCCAGCCGCGGATCGTAACTTGCTTTCCCACATATTCCGGAGATTTGATCTGGCTCGCGCGGAGAGAAGACGACAATATGATATATCCGAATACACGACTGCCCGCCCTACTTCTTAAGTTTATTCGTCTTGTATGCATTCATGCATGCATACACACATGCATGAATGCATATGTAATGTGCTCCCAGCTGGAAGGGATTTGAGTGAGGTTGGCTGGACACATTTTTCATCAAGGATAATAATAATAGCAATAGCAATGACACTAGCACGGGCGCCCTGCGCAGAATATCCTTCTGGCAGGCCTAGTCCGAAGCCGCGTGTGGCAGCATGGGCAGTTGCCCCCGGCGCACTTCATAAAAACGCTGCAATAGCAGCACCACTTGTCGCCAAATGCATAACGGAGGCGCGACTCGGGGAGCTTGCGCGACCTGTACCTGTTGCATATACCGCTACAGCATGCCACGATGAGCATCACCAGGAAAAAAGAATATTGGCGGCGGTGGGGTGGGAGAGCGACGGCGAAACTAGGACGCCGACTTTGTCTGCCTGTCCTTTTTCCCCATTACAAAAAATGCGCCAGCCACTCCGCCAAAAACTGCTCCAAGGACACCGATGAGTGCCACCATCTGACCCGTTTCTGTCGCAATCATGGCGGTTCCAGATCCTGCCCCCTCAGTCATGCCGACACGCTCTTTCAGCAGGACATTTGCCTCGGTGCACTGCGCCATCTCTATCTTGAGATCAAGGCATTTCTGCAAAGTATCCTTCGAGACTCCTCCTACCGGTCCAGCGCCGCTGTTGCTGTTGTCGCCATATTGCGCGAAGGACTGTTGCTGTGGCACCGACAGCAGGGCAAGGGCCCCCGCGGCGATCGCTGCTACTATTACTGCATGGATTTTTTTCATGCTCCTGGTAGCGCAGGATAATCTGATAATCCTGCTTCTAGAACTGCCTTTCCTGTTACTGTTCGGACACCAGAACGCCAGCATTGCTGCTGCCATTGTCGCTGTTTGTGCTTTCCCTGCACCTGTATCTTACCATCAGGTAGACTAGAAAACCGGCGCCAAGGGCCCCGGCAAAGAGGAATCCGGTTATCAAGCTCGGCGGAAAGTTCGCGACGATTTCTCCGTGGCTGCTATAGCTCTCGACCTGGGCGTCAAGCCTCTGTAATTCGTCGATCGTCACGGGAGGAGCTCCCGCATCTATTGCTGGAATCCTCGCAGGGTCCAAAGGAAACGTCTCCGGCTCCAATTGGTTTGGCGCCACGTAATAAAATAAAAAGAACGCTGCTGCTACAAAGACGGCAAGCGCCGCAAGTCCCGGTACGAGCGAGACCCAGAAGTCCCGGTTATCGGTGTGCAGCTGCTTGTTCGATGCCTTGTTGTTGTTACTATTGTTCTCTTCTCCCAGCTGGACATGCCACATTTTCACTGCTTCAAACCAAAAGATGCCGGCCGCTGCCGCCGGGACTGCCACACCGTACAGGTTTGCAGAGCCCATGCTGAGCACCAGATAGGAGGCGGCAATTGCGGTAAAGATGGTAGCATAAAATGCCAGCCTCGGGACCATGTACCGGCCAACAGTCACGTATGATTGAAGGGCCTTTACGCGCACGTGCCTTACGATATAGACCCTTCCATAACCGTCCCTTGAGGCAAGGCCCATCTCAACCAGCTTTTCAACTTGGTAGTCGGCTACGCTCGGGCTTGAAAGACCGAGCTCTCGCTGGACTTCCCTGATTCCGGATGGGACTTTTTTCCGCTGGAGATACAGGTAAACGCGGAGCGTTCTCCCTTGGAGCTTGTGCTCAAGGTCACTGTTCTGGGGCTCACTCATGGCTTTCACCTAATCTGACGACCATGATGGATTTAAGGTGCTCTGGGGACAGCCCCGTTCTATCACCAGAACATATATTATTTGCATAATTCGCCTGAATTTATTGTAAAGATAACCGGCAGGCAGAAGCGGCTGAGAGAGACCGAATATGCTCCAAATCTCATTTCATTCAATCTAGTTCAATCCAATCTAACCTAATTTAATATCACGGCGATC
>DATEIL010000248.1:0-8739 GCA_035279085.1 Nitrososphaera sp. | reverse complement strand
AGAGCTCTGCCCCATTATCTTGTAGTGATGGTAGACTGCAAAGCCTGACAGCACTGCAAAGGCAGATCCCAGCGCGGCGAAATAGCGTGTAGTCATGTCTGGTATGCCGGGTGACAGTGCAAAGAACACAATTGCAAGTGCCACAAACGCCAGGGCATAGGCCAGTGTGAGATGCAGCAGTTTCTTGAGGACGTACATTATGACAAAGCTCAGTCGATGCAATGCGACGCTTGTCATGCTAACCGCAGCAATTGTTGCAAG
Organism: Nitrososphaera sp.; assembly: GCA_035279085.1. Taxonomy (GTDB): domain Archaea; phylum Thermoproteota; class Nitrososphaeria; order Nitrososphaerales; family Nitrososphaeraceae; genus Nitrososphaera. Next base: position 8,478 of record DATEIL010000248.1, on the reverse strand, counting down.
CTCAAACGATATGCCTGCCCTGTCGGACACGAAATATATTGTCGCAACTGAAGCCAGCAGGATTACCCCCGCCAATGCATAGTTTCTCTTGATACTCCTCTTTACTTCACCAATGTTGGTCTGCGAATAATAGAAAGAGAACAGTCTGTGAAAGTTCTGCAAAAGCCCCTCCGTAACTATCAGCCCAAGGAAGACTCCGCCTAGGAACATCGACGTGATGTCGGCAGGAAGTCCCCATGCCATCCAGAGCGAGACTCCCGTCACAAATAGGACTGCCAGGGCTCCAATCCATGGGAAAACCATGGCTAGCGCCTCTGCAATCCTCTTGCCTTTGCCCGGGACCCGAAGGGGCTCCGATGCTTCTTTTTCTTCCCCTCCTCTTTTCCCGTAGTCGTCGTCATCATATACGTCAACAAAGTTGTAAACATGGTCGGCGAGATGGCGCATGCTCTCAAAGCCATTTTTCCTTACGAGCTGTTCGTCATAACCGAGCACCTCCAGAAATACCAGGACATCGGCCATGTTGTTGACGCTCTGCTGGATCTCTGCTATGGACCGCGCGGTCTTGGCACCAAAGTGCCGGGCTTCCCGGGAGATCGGAGCGACTGTGGGGGCGGACAAGTCAGGCCGCCTCCCCCTGAGGGATACGCGCCAGCTGCGGCTTGCCCAGCGATTCAATTACTTCCACCAGACCCTCTTGCATTGCCACCTTTGGACGGTATCCCAGGACCGACTTTATCTTGTCAATTGAAGCGAGACCCAGCTTCATGTCGCCTGCTCTCGGTTCAGCGAAGACATTTTCGATGCCTGTTGCTCCAATGAGTCCCTTTATTATGGCGGAGAGCTCGAGTATGCTAGTTGCCCTTCCGGAGGCTACGTTGAATGACTCGCCTGAAGCTGCAGGCGATTCCATCGCTAGCATGTTTGCCTGCACAATGTCTTCCACGTGAACAAAATCTCTCACCTGCGCACCGTCGCCGTAGATCGTGGGTCTTTCGCCGTGCAGGAGCTTGTTGGCAAAGACGGTGATCACACCACTGTAGTCGCTGAAGCGCTGACGCTTTCCGTAGACATTGAAGTAGCGCAGGGCGACGGTCTCGAGTCCATAGCTATGGCGATATGCATGCAAATAGTCCTCCACGGCCATTTTTGAAGCGCCGTACGGCGAATTTGGCCTGCAAACCATGTCTTCAACAGCCCTGCCTTCAATCACCCCATAGACGGCGGCAGACGAAGCAAATACCAGTCTCTTGACCCCTGCCTTGACGCAGTAATTCAGCATGTTAAGGGTCATGTTGACATTAACATCGTGTACCAGGATCGGGTGGCTCACTGACTTGGGTACGCTTGCTATTGCCGCTTCGTGAAAGACCACGTCAATCCCCGTGTCTCGCAGCAGGGATTCCACCTCCCTTGCATCTCCCGGAATTGTATGGACAAGGTCGCTCCCTTCATGCCGGGCTAGATTCTCCAGAGAACCCGTGCTCATGTTATCAATGACATAGGTCTCGATTCCCCTTGCCGCCAGCTCATCAACGAGATGGCTTCCGATAAAGCCCGCGCCGCCGGTCACCAACGCCTTGGAAATGTTCCTCATTTCCTGATCGAAGCTCCAACAGCGGGTATGTGCACCTGTTTTCGCATTGAAAGGGACTCGTAAAGCTGGCGGTATTGCTCCAGCGACTTTTCCAGCGTAAAGCTTTGATGCACTTTTTTGAGCGCCTCAGCACCCAGCTTTTCCCGAAGCGGTCTGTCTGACAGCAGTCTGACTATTGCGGAGGACAATTCCTGCGGGTGGCTGCTCCGCACGAGCAGTCCGCATCCCTCCAGCGCTTCGCGGATACCGCCAACGTCTGTCGCCACAATTCCCTTGCCGCACGCCATGGCCTCGATTATGGCAAAGGGGAAGCCTTCAGTGATGCTGCTAATCACTACGACATCTGATGTGTTGTATGCAACCTCGGGATCCTTTACTTTCCCCATGAATCTGATGCTGTCCTGCAGCCCCAGCGACTTGACGAGATTGATGCACCGAATGGAATATTCAAGGTCCGTGGACGCGCCATAGATAAGGCACTGTACGGCCGGTACGGCAATTCTGACGTACTTCATTGCCTGGATAAGGTTCACGATGTCCTTGAACACGTCAACTCTGCCGATGCAGACGACAGTCGGCCTCGGATCCCTCTTTACCTCAAGTGGCTTGAATTTCTCGGTATCGACGCCATTGTAGATAACTCTGATCTTTGAGCGCTCAACTCCGAGGCTTTCTTCCCATTTTGCATTCGCATAGCAGACGGGAGAAATTACATCTGCCATGAAATACACCGTCCGAACAACGTTGGACGAAAACATCTTCCAAAAGATGTTTGAAGGCTCGTCGCGAAGATATGCATTGTAATAGAGCAGGAGCTCCCGGAATGCCACCCCATGTTCTGTTATCATTATCGGGCAGCCGTATTCCATCTTGGCAGAGATTGCAATCATGGCGGGAAGCCACGCCAGAGAGCAGTGGACAATGTCCACCTTTGGGAGTCGCAGTGAAAGTATCTGCATGTTGCGCTGGACAATCTGAAAAGCAGTTAGCGCCTCTTTCAGAGTCATTTCGCGGTACAGCTGATCCTGCTCCAAGATCCCTGCAAAGCTCTTCCATGCCTCAGGATGCTCCAAGCATTTTCTTGAATCATGCGTTCTGAGGAACAAATGCAGCGAAAAGATCGTTTCTGCGAGCTTTTTCGGGTCGCAGTCGTTTGAAAAGATCTGTGCAAGGAACTGTCTGAAAAGCGGGAGAAATTCTCGCCTTACCACGCCGCTGCCCGTCCGGTTCAGCTTGTCTACCAGGCGTATGCCGGACTCATCGTAGAATTCTTCATACCTGTTTGACCCAAAGAGCGGGATGTCGATTACCTTGCTGACATGGTCGGGAACAGTGAACTTGCCATTCACGTTGGGATTGGAAAGAAAGTTGACGATGGTGAAATCATGGTCAGCCATACTGTCGACAAGAACTTTTTCCCAAGAATATACCCCTCCGGACATCACGTTGGGGTAGCTGTCCCAGTTAACTAGCAATACTTTTTTCACTAAGCCTGCTCCCTCCGGCTGAGTCAATTGACCTCATGACATAGCTCGCATCGAAACCCTTGTCCGCTTTTGCCACCGATATCTTTCTGTGTGATTCTATGAGCCTATCGATCTTTTCTGCAAGTGCCTGAGGCAGCTCTGCTTCCGTGCCTTCCCGGGGCCGCGGGAAGGTAGGCGACTTTAGTGCTTCAATTGCGGGAGCAGCTGCCGAGGAAGTGGGTGGTGAGGAGGACGAGGAGGACAACGCCGCAGCACGTGAAAAGGGGCTAGTCCTCGCTGCAAGCTCGGCATGCCTTCTTTGGCAGGCCTCTGCTTCCTCGTATTCCCCGGCAAACGCAAAGCCCTCTGCCGCTTCCTGCAGGGACCACAAGGCTTCCCGGATGGATTCTGCCATCGCTATCTTGGAATTGTCCAAGTAGATCGTAGCAGCCATCGCATACAATGTCCGCGCATTTGCATGGGCGCCAAGCTGTCCGAGGCAACCAGCCGCGCAAGTGCAACTGAGCGCCGATCGCACCAGGTTTTGGCCGAGGCAATGCGTTGCATCCTCAACGTAATTTGAGGCTGCCGTCACAAAATCCCGCTCGTCTTCCGCCTTGACTGCGCTAAACCACAAATTAGACTCGTCTGTAAGTCTCTGTAACCACGTTTTCACCTGCATATTCCAAGCAAGCCTTCTATGCGTAATTTTTAAGCCAATAGCAATATTCTAAGCTGACATTCGTTCAACCGCGATGAGGAAATCAATGTCTTCGTCCTAGTGGTCTTGGCATTCTTATCTTCGCTTCAGCTAGAGAAAGGTTAGTTCATCAATAAATAAACACGTTGAAGAGTTGCCCATGTGAATATTCTAGCGATCGGCGCGCACCCAGACGACATAGAACTTGGCTGTGGAGGACTTTTAATCAAGGCGGCAAGACAGGGTCACGATGTCTTTATGTATACGCTCACCAGAGGAGCGGCGTCAGGGGATCCCGAGCAGCGTACAAATGAACTTGTCCAATCGGCCAAATTCATAGGCGCCAAGGCACTCTGGATTGATAATTTTGAAGATACAAAACTCAATGTGAGCAACAGCGAACTTATCAACCACATAGAGTTTTTCATAAACAAGGCTGATCCCGATGTCATTATAACTCACTCGCTTGGTGACGTTCACCATGACCACAGGGCGGTGGCTTCCTCGACTATTGAAGCTGGCCGGTTCATACCTAACATCATGTCATATGAAATCCCGCTCACAAAGGACTTCAAACCCCAGGTGTTCTATGATATTTCCGACGTGGTTGATGACAAGGTAGAGCTTATCAAGATTTTCTGGTCGCAGCAGAGCAAGCTTTACCTGAAGGCCAACGCCATCAAAGGCCTTGCAGAATACAGAGCTCTACAGAGCCGGCTCAACACTTCGATAAACTACGTCGAAGCATTCGAAGTAATGAAGCTGTGCTTTGGGAAAGAATTCAAGCTGTGGAAGGTCCCCAACGACAGGATTCCCAAAATCGCGAGTGCCCCGACGAGGCCGAAGGAGATAATCGAGCTAATCTAGGCGTTAGAGGAGGTTGTGTAAGCAGGAACATGTCAAGCTCCAACACGGCTGCAACAGCAGCGGCAGCAGCAACACTAGTCAACCAGGCTCACCCCCATGTAAGGGCCCTGCTTTCGGCCTTTGACAAGCTTGGAGACCAGTCAATTTCTGAATTCAAGTCTTCTATCCCTGAAACATTTGGAGAGGTTGTAGCCAAGATTGCGTCGCAAAAGATGATGGCCAGCGATTTCATTCTCCGCAACAGGATGAGGATGAAGGAATCGATAGAAAAATTCCATCGGGAAGCGGATACACTTACGCCGTCAGTCCGCGAGTCAATTGACCTGCTGGACGACCCCACCACAAAGATCGTGGTGTCGACGCATCAGCCGAACCTCTTCGCATACGGCGGGGTTTTCAAGAAAATCGTCCTCCTTGAAGGAATCAGAAAAAAAAGCGCAAGCTCTGACTTTGGCAAGGTTGTCAACCTTTTCCTCATAGTGGACCACGACTTTGTAGATGAGACTTGGATCAGGATGGCACAGCTTCCAAGCATCAGGCACTCGTCTGGGATCATGGAGCTTCGAGTCCCGGTCGGCGATTCCATGAGGTGGCTCATGGTATGCAACATGCCCCTTCCTGCCAAGAACATCGTTAACAGCTGGAAGCATCAGATCAAACTCTGGATAAGGTACTGTACGGGGTCTGACTTGAACAAGAGGAGGGAGGCAAATTCAAACCTGGATCAATTCTGGCAGGATGTAGTCGAGCCATCATATTCGAGCGCGAGGTCATATTCGGATCTTAACGCGTTCATATCGTCAAAGCTGGTGAACACAGTATGGGGCTATGGCACCCTTTTTGTGAGACTGTCACAGATGTCGCATGTATTTGAGAACGGCTTTAATTTTCTACTGTCAAACTTTGGCATCTACTCCGATGCGCTGCGCGGAATCGAAGCTCGCATGATGAGCAAAGATATCGATACAGGGGTCGGATCTGCGACGCACCAGAACGCGCCAGTGTGGGTCCACTGCACGTGCGGAAGCAAGGCATCGACTAGGATCGTCAGGCATGGCCTAGACTTGTATCTGGATGGCCCATGCATTTCATGCAAGAAGCACCTTGAGCTTTGCATAGGAAGACAGGACAACTTGGAACTGTCAAAGTCTGCAGGACACCTGAGCCCAAGGGCCATCCCTATCCCACTCTTGCTTTCAAGGGACTTGGGAATCAGTTGCTATGCGTCAGGAACGGGCGGTATCGGATACCTGGTGGATGGAAGCATTGTGGCAAAAAAATTATCAATCGGGTTTCCCCTGGTGACAATCTGGGCATCAAAGGACAGGTATGCAGGAATTGGGCAGCTTGCTGCGTCTAATCGGGAGGGCACAGCAGGAGCCTATCAGGATATTGAGGAACGACTGGCATCGCTTCGATCACAGTGTGATGCCTATCAGGGGAAGATCCAACCTCTACTTGCGGTCAGACGTGATCACATGGCAAAGGGAGAGCCTGCAGACCGGCTTTTGTCTGAAATATTTTCGCTGAAGGAAGAGCAGCGCAGTATCCGGCAGGAGATAAGCTATCTTGTAAAAGCACGGAATGTCTCCAGAGTAGCGCCTTGCATCATAGACCATATTGCCAATTTCGGCATGTCAAGGGTGGAACAGGCCTGGAGCGATCACCTTGCACACGACGGGCGCCTCGCCTCACCGGTTATTTTCCGGTAACTGCGCCTAGAAATCTTCTATTGTCATGTTGGGTTAGAAAGTATGTTTAGTATTAAAAGCAATACCACAGGAATTTCTTTAGAAGTTGCCTTTAAATGCAGCAGGCTGGAGCAATCGTGGATGGCTAGAGATAATCGAATTCATTTTGGTAATGTGTGAAAACGGCGCCCGCAAGACCCATGTCATGTACAGATGCAACTTGAATTCAAAGCAGATTAACCAGTACTTGGAGTTCCTCTTGGAGAGCGGTATGCTTGAAATGATTCAGGAACGCCCGAATTCAAAGCGGTACATGTACAAGACAACGGATCTTGGCAAGAAATTCATTTCACACTACAAGCAGCTGGCCTCGCTGTTTGCAAAAGCGCCCCCTCATTCGCTGACGTAGCAATGGGAAAAGACAATATTGCTGACAAAAAAATTGTAGGCTGCTAGTAGGGAGATCGGTCTATCCACTGGAGGACTGTAAGCTCGGCGCTTCCTCGGTTTCCTAGTTCGTCGATTACCTGCACTTTGACTGTTCCTTGGAACCTGTAGGTAGTAGTAACGGTCTTGAGCACTTCTTCCTCGCCTGTTTCAGTAGAGTTGGTTATCCATCTTTCGATGACCTTGACTTCGTCTCGTGGGATGCCCAAGGCGTATTCTATTGTGCCGTCCGCATTTGTCACGGTATTTGCTGCAATTACGCTGTCCGGATGAGTCACTGCCACTGTGCTATCCCCTCGTTCCTGCGTCTCGACTGTGGCGATGACGTTTCCAACAACGATGGAAACATTGGCATTTGGAGCGAATCCTTCGCCGGTTACCCGGACGGTCCCGCCTGGCAGCTGGAGCCATGGATCTACTGTAACATAAGTCCCCTCGTCTGCAAAGATCCAGCGGGCGGTCGAAACCGCGGGCCATTGTGCAACCATCGTAACAGACATTATTGCACCAATTCCTGCTAGCAGAAACAATCTTTCGATAGATTTTTCTTGCATCAGATTCCCATTTGCGGCATATCCTAATCAACTTAATGTACAAAGTAGAAAACGCATCCGGTATTGAAAATCAGAGCCGGAAGGAAAATTCTTCAGTATATTAGGTTGCGTGATTTATATGAAATATCTTATTACGAATGTATGTTTAATTTTTACTGACCAGATGAAGAACCGTAGCAGATATGAGGTTATAGCAGCGATTTTGAAATCGGTTGGCAAGGAGGAAACGCGGACGAAAATAATGTACAAAGCCATGCTGAGCAACGACCAATGCAAGCTTTATCTGGACTCGCTGATGCGCAGCGGATTGGTCACGGAGATCGACGGTGACGGCAAATCGCTGTACAAGATCACCACAAAGGGTACGAGGTTTCTTTCCTACTACGACCAGATGAAGGAACTGCTGCCGGTTGGCATCGAGGAGAATCTTGCAGATGAATACTACCACCTAAGCACTTAGGACTAGACAACGGCATCCGCCGTTATGCGGTTTTCTTCAAACTGCACTGCGTAAAGCGTTGATGCGGGCAGCACCGGCTGGAGGAACAGAGTATCATTTATCATCAAAAGCCTCATGTGAACATCCGCGATTCCAGAAAGGTACTCGAATTGTTCCTTGTGTGTTGCAGAGACCAAGGCAAATGCCACGTCACAAGCGCGGGCAGAGAGTATCTGGTCTTGAAGCGGGATATCCTGTTGCTCTCTCTGCAGGTCCAGCGACAGAAAGTCGCCAGCCATTATATTCATAACGAGTTTCCCGGGATACTTTTTCTTTAGCCGGCTGACCGCCGACTGCGAGGGCGATTCCTTGGCGCGAATAATGATATTGTCCGCCAGGGCAGGATACTTTTTTGGCCACAGTATCTTTACGAGCCCCTTCTTGCCTGTCGGCACTAGAGCGGTCAGGCTTTCCATGATGTCTTCAGGCTGAATCCGGAAAGAGGGCTGTACAAATACTGGGTTTCCATTTGAAACAAAGCTTGACACAAGGCCCGCCAGGACTGACATAGTAGTCGTTTTGCTCATTCGCTCGTCGTGTTCAAGTACCACAATTCCGTTTCGCGGAAAGCCTCCGCCAAGTGCCCTGTCAAGCGCGCTAAAGCCACTTTTGACCAGATTTGTCGAAGAAAGGATCTCAGCCGGCTTTTTCGCCTCC
>DATEIL010000247.1:0-3063 GCA_035279085.1 Nitrososphaera sp. | reverse complement strand
ATCTGTCCCATTGCTTGTTGCAAACACCCATGTCTTTAGCTGCGTATTCCGGGTTCTTTGATACTTTGTCTCCGAAACGATGCCTGTCTCCATGAGGCTAAGCAAGGCCGTCTGGTCCTTCATGGGCATATGCTCGATTTCGTCCACAATGAGGTACCTTGGCCTCTTTTCAAAGAGATAGTCAATCATGCCGGACTTTGTGCTGTGGCTTCCAAGAGTAAAATAGGAACGCTCGAGCTTGATGCACTCTAGCATGAATAGCGTCTTTGCAGAGGCCGGTGGACCTACGAGCAGAATGTGGACAGGCTTATCGGAGGCAAGCGACATATTGAACAGTCGCTTGACATCCTCATATCCCACGATGCTATCGAAAAGGGGCTCATTCTGTGTCGTCCGCTCAACGATCGGATCCTGGTGGACCACACTCACTTCTCGTTCTCTTTCCTCTTCATTTTCCCCCATGGCCTCTTCATCAGCCTGCTCTACTCCTACCGGCAGCTCTTCTTCAAATGTCACCAGCTGCATTTCTCCCTCTCTAGGGCTTTAGGTGTTCCTGATCAATGCTGGCGTCAACGTGCTGAAATTTTGTAGACCCTAGTTGGAAAAAGACCTGATTGCGGCAAGAGTATCACCGCTTAGTTTTATCGTGTACGCAGCCGCGTCGTCGGACGATATTTTTGACAGCTCGTCTAGGAACTGGGTCTTGTCCTTGCCCCGCTCGTACATCCCCCCTGACTCCTTGATGCACAGGGGGAACTTTTGCATCTTGATGCCCCTGCTGTTCAGGTGGCTGATAAAGCGCTGATAATTCCCGACATCGTACCAGTCCCAGCCGCGTTCCTCGCAAAATGAAATCCATACGTCAACTGTGTTTTGAAAGAACGCCTTTTGGCGCAACTGATCGAGCGACATGTCCCCTCAAAAATCAGCTCTTCTCATCTTGGAGCCACACCTTGGACAGGCCCCACCCTTGAATTTGTGACCGCATGCAATGCAGACATAGTTTATTCCACCGCCGCCTCCGCCTAGCATACCCCCAAATCCTCCACCGCCGCCCATTCCCATACGAGCCATGGCGCGCTTTCGAAGGTAGTATGACATCAGTATGAATATCCCGATGGCAGGAATAAGGCCGAGGAGTGGATTGCCAAAGAGCATGCCGAAAAGCCATGTCAGAGTCAGGCTTATGGCAAGGGAGATTACAATCCATACCATCTGTTGACCGACCCAGTTCAATGGCTATCATCCCATATGGGTTCTGTTCTTTTATTAAGTTTTCCAGCGAGTACAGTATAAAATAAAGAATATGTCAAGATTGTTGAATATCAAATGTAATTAACCTCCATTAGGGATATCTGGCTGTTGCCGAAACCAGTCGGAACCCCGTCGATATTCATGCTCTGCGAATCATGCTACTGGTGTGCAACATACCTGGACAAAACAAAGGTCGTAGACAAGTGCCCCCGGTGCCTCACTGCCGTACTGTCCAGCTTTCCAATATTGCCCGACGAGGCCTTTATCTTTAGTTATGATGCAAAGCACGGCGTGGAGCTCGATTTTACGCGCAGAAGGTAGCGCTCAGCCGGAATCGGCAAGAATCCTTAACTCAAAAGCATTGCCACTTCTGTCATACGCTGCCAGCGTGTCGTCTTCATATGGGTGGCTGATTATTATTGATACCATGCCGTAAAAGTGGTTGAGGTCCTCAAGGGAAGGCCTGTTCGATCCGCCAGGATGCGAATGCGCCGTCCCAAGATAAGAGAGATCAAACGGCAGGTCATGTATGGGAAACCCAGAGTAGTATGGACCGCTCATAGAAAAGGGAGGTATTACCAGCCTGTCAATCAGGATGTATTCTTTGCTAGATTTACCTTGAAGTACCAAGATGGCCTCGTTAGGGTGCTTTGCCTTCGAATAGGTAATGATACCATCAGCGACCTGTCTTGTAACAGCGATATACTTGCGAGCCGCAGGCTTGCCAAACACCAAGGAAATTTCCATGCCTCCATTATTTTAGTATTGGCTGGTCCGCATGTTCTGCTGCTAAATACTTGCATAAGAATTCCCCGATATGGATAATAAGCGGCCTACGCATAGTCGTCTCAACATAAAGATGATGACGACGGGATGCTCTTCTTGAATAAGGGAAATGAAGGCAAGATCATTGTAAGGCGGGGCTCAGTTTCAAATGACAAGGATGGTATGCCGCTTTTGATAAACGAGAAGGGCGAGGCATATCGTGTAAACGACACTGCTGTCTCACTCTGGAACATGTGCAATGGCATCAGCTTTGACGACCTCTTCTCCGAGGTCATGCGGATATCAAGTGGAAATGAAAGCGATGTTCGCAAGTCCCTCGATCAGATGGTAAGGCAGTTTTGCAACATATCTGTGGCCGAAATCAAGGATGTCCGGAGCATCAGCGCAGTCCGCAAATCTGGAATGCGAACATGACGTAGCCTGACATCCTGCCTCCGCGCCTGTATGGGTAAAAATTATTTGTCAGTTTTGGCATGAGTTCGTATTTTATTGCAGCAGATTCTGCCTTGGTTGAAGGCATCTTGACAAGCCGCTCTCCAAGTATCGCTGACCATGGGAGTTGTGGCAGCGATTCCTTCTTGTTTGCAATGATCGCAACGACGCGGTTGGGGTTCTCTCTGTCAAGCACTATTGAGTAGTTGTAGTCGTCCTTCTCGCCCAGTGGGTCGGGCACGCAGAAAGGATCGACGTGGACATATTCGCGCATCACGTCGCGCATGGTATCTGCAAGCCCTGCGGCTATTGCTACATCTTCGGTAGAAAGCGATCTTATTTCTTCGACGTTAGGCAATCTTATCGACGTTGCTAGCATGGCTGGTAAAGACTGGGCTAGTCATTATATATATAATTTCTAATCGAAGGGGGAATCATAAAGGCATAAATTGCAATAACCTATCAGCAAGTGCTGCCGGGGTACCCAAGCTAGGTAAGTCAAATGACCTTAAAAGGGGTCAGCCTCGAGATCTATCTAAATTGACGTGCTAGCTGATGTCCTTGGACTCGTGGGTTCGAGTCCCACTCCCG
>DATEIL010000246.1:0-4894 GCA_035279085.1 Nitrososphaera sp. | reverse complement strand
AATTCATGATCAAGGACTTGCCAGTAGTGAATTGCATGCACGCGGGTGGGGGGCTTTGTATGAGCGGAATTGGTTCTAGTAGCAGAACCTCCGGCTGCTGATACCTGCTGCGATACGTATTGCAGGGCGCCCATGTTTCCGTGGTGGCCGTTCAGGAGAATGATTTGCCCTATCCCGTTTTCTGCAAGCGACTCGCAGGCGTCAGACAGCAAATTAGTAAGTGAACCATGCTTGACAGAAACATTGAACATGGGCCGGTGCTCAAAAGAGACTCCAAAAGTCATCACTGGAAGCACGAATGACTTGGTCCTCTCTGCAAGCATGCGCGCGATGTATTCAGATATCAAGGAATCTGTCGAGACCGGCAGATGTGCGCCATGCTGCTCCAGTGAGCCGATGGGAATTATTGCCCTCCGGGTTTTCCTGAGAGCGATTCTAAAATCAGGGTCGCTCATCCCAAATACAGGGATGGACATATGTGTTGTCTAGGAAAGGAACAGACGGTGCCAGATTAAGAACTTTGTCGTGAACCCGAACCCCGCTGTTCTCGCTCATCGAGCACATGGACCTTGCCCCAGTATACCTCGAGCTTGTTCTCCAGGCACAGACGCACTGCCTCAAACAGAGTCTCGGCCTCTAGCTCCTGACCCTTCTTTTTTATCGACTCCAGGGTATCGGATTTAGAGACTTTGAAAGACTCTTGACATATTATCGGTCCCTGGTCAAGGTCCTCCGTCACAAAGTGTGCCGTGCAGCCAACTATCTTGGCGCCCCGCTCGTATGCCTGAACATAAGCATAGGCGCCGGGGAATGCCGGGAGGAGCGAAGGGTGGATATTGATTATCCTGTTTGGATAGCGCCATACAAAGTTTGGAGTGAGTATGCGCATGTAGCGCGCAAGTACGATAAGGTCGATATTGTACTGCTCGATAAGCTGCAGGATCTTGTTCTCAGCTTCAACCTGTTCCGTGTGGGCGACAGCATGAAAGGGAATACCAAGATCGTCGGCAACGGACTTTAGGGTGCTGTCGCTGCCAATAACAGTCGCAATGTTGCCTTTTATTTCGCCGTTTTTCTTGGCCTGCAGTATCCTTGTCAGGCAATGGGGCTCCTTGCTGACAAATATTGCAACATTCTGCAGCCGGTTGGGCTCCTGATAGTGGACCTTGATCTCCATCGAGAGCCTCTCGGCGAGATCCTTCAGTCCGCGGTCAAGCGACTCCCTGTTAATATCCAGAAATGATGCCTCAAGCTGCATGCCAAATAGACCACGGACGACGTTCTGGCTTATTTTTTCAATGTTGCCCCGGTTCTGAAAGATAAAGCTGGTAATGTCTGCTACCACGCCCTGCCGATCGTGCCCGACGACGGTAACTTCGATGATGGTCTTGCCCTTGGAGAGAGGCATCGCAATTTCTTGGCTCTGGTAGAAGATAAATAAATCTTCAGATTTCTTGCAAGAATTGATAAACAACGGGTGCTTTGGATACTCTGACACCGGTATCGCTAGCGACACTGCAACGCGGATCTCTCCCACACACGACTGAAACGCCTCTCGGTATCACGTGCGATCAATTGTCAAGATGTCAAGAGAGAACTTAAATAATAGAATTGCATATCGAGCTTGTTGGACGAAACTTCTTCCCAAGACGGTACCATATTTGGGGTAAACTAGCACATGCGAGTTTTTGCAATTCAATATCTCTTTGAGGCATAATAAATGAAGCCACAGCCAAGGCCACAAAAATCAACTACAAAGCCAAGAAAGGATTTCGACTACAACAAGCCAATCGGCAAGTGTGTCATATGTTATACCCTCTCGGGATGGCACTGTTATGATTGCGACAATGATTTCTGCCAGATCCATTTTCAGGACCACAAAGAAAAAAAACTCTGCAAGATTGCTTGATCAACCGCTTGGCAAATATGTCGTCTTTGAAGTAGCAATTTTGTGAATAAGGATATCATCAGATTATTTTTGGTTGTCGGAGCCTTTGTCGTAGGGGGCACCATCTTGTTGGCGTTCCAGTTGCTGCCCGAAGATCATGCGGACGAATTCCATCCGCTTTCTGCAGGCAACATGACATTTCAGTCAAAAGTAATCATGTTAAGAGAGCCCACCGCGGGGGACGATACAACTATTTATGCAATAAATGAAGTTGCCGCAAAGGCGATCGAAATTGCACAAAGCGATGCGAGGGTAAAGACTATCCTCGAGCAAGTCCGTGGCAGTACCGTCACGATAGCTGGTGTTCAACCAACCGTGCTGGTAGATTCAACTGGCAAGTTGATTCATAGCTCCTCCGGCCAGGTTGTAATTACTGCAAACCAGGAACGACTGGGCGGCAAGGTAAACTCGGCGCCTGTACATTTTGAGAGCATTCAGGGCGAGGAGGGAGGAGCAACGCAGCAGATATGGAATGTGCTTATCGATCTTGACAGTAACAAGGTCGATCAGATATCCAAAGAACCGGAGCGGAACATACGCTCCACCATACAATCCAACGTGATTAATGCTGAAATGAATGTCTTTATGCCGCACGCTGTCAAAGTCACACCCGGATCCACCGTCAGATGGTTCAATGATTCTTCCATACCCCATAATGTGGTAGGAACATATACGAAAAATGGGACGTCTGACAGCGTACAGATAGATAGCGGTTTCTTTGGTGAGGACAGGTCATTTCAATATACATTCGGGGATGAGGGTGTTCTAGAATATCGATGCACGATACACTCCGAAGAGGGAATGAAAGGAACCCTGATTGTTTCGGCGACATAATACAGCATCTGGCAGTTACAATAAGTGACCTTGGTCGTAGTCGCGACGGTTGCAGCAGAAATAGAGCAGTAGTAGTTAAAATAAACGGACGGCATATCGCAACGCTGTTTGCAACTAAGAGTCCGCAGAGAGCGCATAACAATCCCTTCCCTTCCTGACAAGTTGGATGGCTTCACTATCCTTCATGTATCGGACATTCACTTTAACGAGGAGACAAAGTCAAATCAACTGCTCTGGGACGAGCTTCATGCAAAATCTGCCGACCTAATACTGGTGACGGGAGACTTTATCACACATGACAGCTACATTGAATCCCTTTGCAAATACCTTGAAGGAACAAAGGCACAGGACGGAGTTTACGGCATCTTGGGCAACCATGACTACTATTACAGGACGCTTTGGCAGCATTTTAGGCACAAGGTACTTGGTATCGACTATATCCAGAACGATTGGAAAAGACTGGTCGACTCACTTTGCAGCATTGGAATCCGAGTACTTGTCAACGAGCATGTATTGATCCACTCAGTGCGAGGTTCTGCAATATACTTGGAGGGCACGGACGATCCGGTACTAGGAAGCCCGGTTGTGGCCAGCGTGTGTCCAGAATATCTGTCATCTGACCTAAAGATCCTGATGAGCCACTCTCCTGACATACTTTATTCATCTGAAATGCAGAAGAAGAAATTCGAAATCCTGCTTTCAGGCCACACGCACGGCGGCCAAATCAGGGTTCCGGGAATAGGCGCTCTTCTTACGGGGACGGATAATGCGACGAGGAACGAAGCATATGGGCTGTATAGAAAAGACCATATGAGCGTGAATGTAAGCGCGGGCATCGGCTATTCGCTGTTGCCGCTCAGGATCAACTGCCCCGCAGAGATTATCTCTATCGAATTGACTGGATCCCCTCGTTGACACTTTTCGTGAGCCATTCCCTAGTTATGGAATATGGAAAACAGAAAATAGAGGAGCTTGTGCCCTATTGCTTTTTAAATGCCCACCCTAGCCAAATGTAGGTCTGTCGCCATAATGCAAGTGAACAAAGCTATCGCGCCAATAGCTGTAATGCTACTGTTGATTTGTGCTTCAATGGGATTGATTTCTTTTGGCAATTCTTCGCAGTCTTTTGCACTTACGTATAAAGTGAATGGCAGTATCGTTTTTGCCAGCTCACGGGACGGCAATTTTGAAATCTACGTCATGGATTCTGACGGCACAAATGAAGCCAAGCTGACGAATACCGCTACTGATGAACACTCTCCCGCCTGGTCCCAGAATGGGACAAAGATTGCTTTTGTGCGTTCAGGTGCCGTTTACCTGATGGACTCTGACGGGAAAAACGTCAAGAAATTGACGCCTGGATCGCTTGTCTCGTCAGACCCTGCGTGGTCGCCTGACGGTACAAAGATCGCATTTTCTGCGTCAAAAAACGGAACTGACAGAGACATTTATGTGATAGATTCGGCAGGCGGCAAACCCAAGGTAATCACTGCCAGCAGCAAGCTGGAGGATTTCGAACCATCGTGGTCGCCTGACGGAAGCAAGATCGTGCTTACCTCCGGGACAAACGCCAGCAACTTTGGAATTTTTTTGATGAACGCTGATGGAAGCGAACGAGTTTCAGTAACTGGCAATGCATCCGGCGTCCACCCGAGTTGGTCTCCAGATGGCGAAAAGATTGTGTTTTCTGCAAACAGAGACAAAAGCTATGACATTTACACATTATACAAAAACGGCACGGGCCTCAGCCGGCTGACAAGTGGAGCACAGGACGAGTCGTATCCATCGTGGTCGCCAGATAGCAAGAAGATTGTGTTTACAATTGCTAGAGCTGAAAATAACGAGCAGATTTACAGCATCAAGTCAGATGGCACTGAAGGTCATGCTCAGAGGCTGACTGATAACTCGTACAGAGATCTATCTCCGCAATTCCAGCCTCTGAAAAGCCCAGTCAAGGAGAAGTTTCCAATTCTGAGGGAAAACGGATTGATTGCATTTACGGCTGACATAGATGGCGTTTCAGAGATCCGCGTCGCTGCTTCCGATGGCTCAAATGTCACTGAACTCGGAAGCATAACAGGTGCATCTGACACGATGCCCAGATGGTCACCG
>DATEIL010000245.1:0-14634 GCA_035279085.1 Nitrososphaera sp. | reverse complement strand
ATTAGCGGCATCCCCAGGCACTTGTCACTCGCCGGTGAAATTATGCCTTTCGTATATGTGTATATGCGATTTTGAATCGTATCTGGTGATATTTAAGGCGAAATCCCATAGTAAAATTATTCTTTAGATTTGACTTATGGCTCTGCATGATCCACCATCTGTATCAATGCCTTGGATGTCTTGATGTGCTGGCATCTGAACAGGCTGCCAAATTGCACCGGCGTGTCTGCATGAGTGACTTTGTGATAGTTACCCTGGATGAATACCTGAAAAAGTAATACAGTAGAGAATAGTCGTTGGCGGTATTTCAGGTTTAAATTATTATCATAAAACTGACAAGAACAATATCTTCGCCGGAAAATGATAAGTACTCGCCGGCAGTCTTGTATACCGACTATGGAATTTGTGGACACCAGTATCGTCGAGCAGATTGAAATGAAGATGATACGTCCGTCCCAGTTTGCCGTAAGAGACAAGATCCAGCGGGGGGCAGGCGACGAGACAGAGACGCTCGCGCTGAGCATAAGGGAGCACGGGCTGCTGCAGCCGATACTCATCCGCCCCCTAGAACACGGATTTGAAATTGTCGCCGGTCACCGGCGCTACCAGGCGTGTCGTTCACTGCGGTGGCGCTTTATTTCATGCAAGATCCGGGAAATGTCTGACAAGCAGGCATTTGAGATCCAGCTCACAGAAAACATCCAGCGCAAGGCCATGGATCCCATCGAGGAAGCCGAGGCGTTCCGGAGGTACGTGATGGAGTTTGGCTGGGGAGGAGTCACCGAGCTCGCAAAAAAGATAGGCCGGAGCGAGGAATACGTGTCGCACAGGCTCCAGCTTTTAAAATTGCCGGATAGCGTCAGGGATCAGATCGCCCAGAACAGGCTAAATGTCAGCCAGGCGATAGAGCTGACTACGCTCTCGTCGTCTGCACAGGCAGAGCTCATGACGCAGGCAATTAACGAGAACCTGACTGTTCGGGAGATCCGCGAAATCAAATTGGCGCTGTCGTCAAGGTCGTCATCGTTATCATCCTCACCATCAACATCGGACAGGATGCACTCTGATTCAGACGGCGATATGACACTCTGGTACAGCGCTGAGCCCAGCATGCCCAGGCCGGCCAAGATTGCAAAAAAGACTGCACTGACTCTTCGAGTTACTCTTACAAGGCTTGACAATCTCATTGACGAAGTCCGGGGAAGTGTTGAGCCTCAGGACAGGGCCGAAGTCGTCAACATGCTGATGGGGATGCGGAAGCAGATCCACGGCATGATAGACGAGGCAATAAGATTCAAAAATTCGGCCCAGAAATCAAGATAAACTCTTCTTCCGCGATCATTGCGACACAAAAATAAAATGTATATACACTATGCCTCTGCTACCTCCCCAAAAATGGCGGGATCCATTCGTCTAGGAACTTCTTGTATTCCTTGTTCGTGTGCATCAGCGCCTGGAACGAAGGGTCCTTCATCGGTATAAAGTCATAGACTTCGTAGGACTGGATAATATCTCCGAACAGGTTCCGGTAAATGTCGCTCTCTTCGTCAGCCATTTCTTCTGTAAGAAATGCCTGCACTGTTATCCAGTCGTATCCGCCCCTGGTCCTCCCAGAGAAAATGACAAACGGCGCATCGGCCAGGTACTTTTTGAGCCCCTCGATCCTCTTTGGAAGGTGCTGTGAAGTCTTGAATGTGACGAGCGCCACCCGCATTGTCCTCCTGCGGAGCTTTTTCATGTCGACTGAAATCGTATATCCGGTGATGACACCCTCCTCTTCAAGCCTAGCTATCCTGGATTCAATTTCCTCCTCGGTCAGGTTGTGGCCATGACCGCGAAGGTAGTCCCACATCTCTTTGGTGTCCTGGCGGGAATTCTTGCTGAGGCCTGACAGAATAAGCTCGTCAATGTCGTCGACCATGTGTGATATGCTCTTGCTCCCTCTCTCTTTCTCTTGCTTTCTGAAGGGTCACAAGTACGTTATAGATTTTTCATGCCCAGAGTAACCAGTTTTGGGGAAATATCGAAATAAGTCATCCGAAAGGAGTTTGTCATAGTCTTAAATACTGCCTTGGCGGATCTCCGCTGAAATATGGGCATGCTCTCCGAGGGCATCGGGTACGTTATCCTCCTTGGAGTCGGACTAGTCATGGCCATCGCCGTCACGTTTCTCGTAAAAGCCGAGACAAAGTGGCTGGGAACCCGCAAGACCTTTGAATGGTTCTACACTGCCGGGAGGAACGTCAAGACCGGGCTGATAGCATCTTCCGTAGTATCTGCATGGACGTGGGCGGCAACACTCTTGCAGTCCTCAACAGTGGCATACCAGTTTGGCATAAGCGGCCCGTTCTGGTATGCGGCAGGTGCAAGCATCCAGGTGGTGCTGTTTGCAATCTTGGCGATTGAGCTGAAAAAGAAAGCGCCCACGTCCCATACATTCCCTGAGATAATCTATGCACGCTTTGGCAAGCACGCGCACAAGATCTTTCTCTCATTTGCGCTCATGACAAATACCATAGTCACTGCCATGCTGGTGCTGGGAGGCGCAGCCGTTGTAAATTCGCTGACCGGCGTCAATATCTACGTCGCTGCCTTTCTGATACCTGTCGGAGTAATCATCTATACTCTCTTTGGCGGGCTCAAGGCCACGTTTTTTGCAGACTATTTGAATACCGCATTCATTTTCGTCGTAATCCTAGTCTTTGTAATCGCAATTTATTTTGCAAGTCCCCACATCGGCGGAATTTCCGGCATGTATGAAAAACTGACTGCGGCCTCCGCCCTTGCTCCCATAGAAGGAAATGCTGCCGGGGCATACCTCACCCTTGCTTCCGCCGGTGCCCTTGTCTTTGGCATTATCAACATAGTCGGCAACTTTGGAACAGTGTTTGTAGACCAGGCGTACTGGCAGCGGGCCATAGCGGCAAGGCCAAGGTCCGCAGTCAGGGGCTTTCTTGTCGGCGGGCTCGCATGGTTTGCCATACCTTTTACGCTTGCCACGACCTTGGGCCTGGGTGCAGTTGCAGTCGGGGTATCGCTGACAGACGAGCAGATAGGGATGGGCCTAGTTGCCCCGTCTGCCGCTTCTCAACTGCTGGGCGACGTGGGCGCGATATTGCTCCTGACCATGCTTTTTACCGCGGTGACTTCGGCGGGGTCCGCCGAGCTGGTGGCGGTATCTTCGCTTGTGACCTATGATGTCTACAGGACCTACGTAAAGCCGTCATCCTCGGGCAGGGAGCTTTTGCGGGTGTCGCGGGTTGCGATACTTGCCTTTGGAGTAGGGATGGGGATACTTGCGTCGATACTGCTCCAGGTAGGCGTAAGCCTGCAATACGTATATCTGACAATGGGGATCCTGATAGGCTCGGCCGTTGCGCCAATCACGCTTGCAATAGTATGGAAAAAGACAAACAAAGTCGCAGCAAGTTCCGCCGCCATAATCGGGCTTGCCTGTGGGCTAGCAAGCTGGCTGGGATCTGCAAGCGTGCTCTATGGGGAAGTCACAATCAGCTCGACCGGAGAGAACACGCCGCTTTTGATAGGAAACGTAACTGCAATAACAATCGGCGCGCTGATCTCGATTGTCGGCAGCAGGATCCGGCCCGAGAACTTTAACTTTGCAGTCATGAAGCAGAGGATTCTGGTCGCTGACGAGCGCATCAGGTCCATGATAGAGCATGATAGCGACGAAGGCTTTCTGCGCAAGTCTGCCCAGTTCACGTACAGATATGCAATTGCCCTTACGCTGGTCTTGGTTCTGGTCTGGCCCCTTCCACTGTATTTTTCCGGCTTTGTCTTTACACCGCTGGTCTACCAAATGTGGGTCGGGCTTGCAGTTGCATGGACGATATGCTCCGCGGCAGTTGTGATATTCCTCCCCCTTGTCGAAGGCCGGCGCGCAATCGCCGAGGTACTTCGGAGGATCTCGTCGATTAAAATTGAAGGTGCTGGAGAGCGCGGGGGGCAGGGCGAGAGCGCAATGACTGATTCGGGCACTAGTGGCAGCAGTAGTAGTAGCAGGCGCTCTGAAGAAGAGTATGACTCGCGCAGAATCCTAGTTGCCATGGATGGCTCAAAGGAATCGCTCCGTGCCTTGAATTATGCAAACTACCTCTTTGACGAAGCCTCTGGGGCAAGGATATTCCTGCTGCACGTGATTGAATGGAGCGACGAAAGCGAGGAGGGCCAGGTTGATCGCAAACTCGCTGAAGAGATGGAAGACGAGGGGAGGCGTCTTTTGCGGAGCGTCATTGTACCAAAAACCAGGAGGTACGAACGGCTGGTAAAGCTTGGTGACCCAGCCGCAAAGATCGCAGAGACTGCCGACAGGCTTGACGCCGACATGATAGTCATGGGCAAAAAGGGGCTAGGCGGCACCCAGACAGACATGGGACATGTTAGCGCAAAAGTCCTGAAGCTCTCGTCAAAACCTATTGTTTTTCTCTGATTATTTAGCCGATGTCGGCTAAATTCAAACATATAAAGGAAATTGTTGATCAAATCGATAAGTAAATCACGAATCATGTAGAGAATTATGGCAAGGCAACTGGCAATTTTGTTACTTTTTGCCGTGGCAATGGCAGGGATCGCCACGGTGGGGAGCATAGAGAGTGCAAGTGCTGCAGGGGCAATAGGCGGGCAATTCACTCTGGGTGCGGTTCTTGATGAGTCCGTGGGATGGTTCATTGTAGTAGGGCTCGGTGCGGTCTTTGCGGTGGTCATTTCGCTTGAAATAAAGATAGAGGAAAAATATCTTGGCGTAACCAAGACGTCTGAATGGTTCAATACTGCCGGCAGAGTGATCAAGACTGGGCTCACCGCCGCGGCCATTGTTTCCGCATGGACATGGGCGGCTACTCTATTGCAGTCGTCGACAGTCGCGTACCAGTACGGAGTCAGCGGCCCGTTCTGGTATGCGGCAGGCGCGTCTGTCCAGGTGCTTCTCTTTGGCATACTGGCAATCGAGCTAAAAAGAAAGGCCCCCAACGCGCATACGTTCCTTGAGATCATCCGAGCAAGGTTTGGCGACGCCGCGCACAGGGTGTTTCTGGTCTTTGCCCTCATGACAAACATGATTGTCACGGCCATGCTCCTTTTGGGCGGCGCGGCAGTAGTCAACGGCCTGACGGGAATGAACATCTCTATCGCGGCATTTCTGATACCAATTGGGGTCATGATCTATACGTTGGTGGGCGGGCTCAAGGCGACGTTTGTAGCCGATTACATGCATACCATCGTGATATTTGCCGTCATTCTGACTTTTGTGTCGACGGTCTACTTCATAAGCCCTGTCACTGGCGGGGTGCAGGGCATGTATGACAAGCTTGTCCAAGCCGCCGCGATAAACCCCGTGCAAGGAAACGCCGCCGGAGCATATCTTACCATGGCATCGCTTGGAGGGCTGATATTTGGAATTATCAACCTGGTGGGCAACTTTGGAACGGTGTTTGTAGACCAGGCGTACTGGCAGCGCGCCATAGCGGCAAGGCCAAGCTCTACCGTCAAGGGATTTCTGCTTGGAGGCATGTGCTGGTTTGCAATACCCTTCACTCTTGCAACCACGATGGGCCTTACCGCTGTGGCACTGGGCGTCACCCTGACGCCAGAGCAGGTCCAGCTGGGCCTGACGGTTCCGGCAGCAGCATCAGTCCTGATGGGGGAGGTAGGGGCGATCATGGTCTTGACAATGCTATTCATGGCAGTCACGTCCGCCGGCTCTGCCGAGCTCATCGCGGTGTCATCGCTGATAACCTATGATGTCTACCGCACGTACAGGAATCCAAACGCCACAGGCAAGCAGCTGCTCAAAGTCTCGAGAGGAGTGATCGTCGGCTTTGGGCTTGGGATGGGTGGCCTGGCGGTGATATTGCTGTCAATAGGGCTGAGCCTCGGTTTCGTCTATCTCGCAATGGGTGTGCTGATTGGTTCTGCAGTAATCCCAATCGCGCTTACTATCACCTGGAAAAGGACAAACAAGTATGCGGCCACTGCAGGGGCAATTGTGGGCCTCTTTGCTGCGCTCGGAGCCTGGATAGGTACCGCTGTGGCCCTGCCGCAGTACGGAGGCGTGGTATCTATTGCGAGCCTTGGCGACAACTTTTCCATGCTGTATGGGAACGTAACCGGGATTCTGGTAGGAGGCGCGATAACGGGCTTTGGAAGCCTTGGGAAGCGCTCGACCTTTGAGTGGACCGACATCAGCAAAAAGATAACCCTGGTAGAGTCGTCCAGCGCCGCCAGTGTAAGCCAGGCAGACCAGGACGAGGCGACATTAAAGAGGGCCTTTAGGTTCAGTCTCAAGGGCGGGGGCCTGATGACGCTTGTCCTTATTATAGGCTGGCCGCTGCCACTGTTCTTTTCGGGATACGTCTTTGATGTCGGCTTTTACGGCCTGTGGGTGGGAATTGCAGTAGTATGGGTGTCTACTGCAACCTTTTTCATCGTGGGGCTTCCCATAATCGAGGCCAGACACGGCATATCAAAGATAGCAAGAAGGCAAAGGGCAGTTGCAGAAGAGGCGACGGGAGTGGAGAAATGACAGGCTGTTCGGGCTGCGGCAAGCCGCTTGGATTCAAGAAGTACAAGTTTCACAGGATGTGGAGGATCCCCGGATACTACTGCAGGGAGTGCATGCTCAAGCTTGGCAAGGACTTTGACGAGCATGGCAGGATCACGACTCCGACACATGCCTGCGACCTGTGCAAGGTCCAATTCCATTTTTTGGAGTCTGCTTGGCAGGGCAAGAAACAGGGACGGTACTGTAGCGTCTGCCGAGAAGCGATTTCAAGCGGGGTGATTCCGGACAAAAATTTCAGCAAAGATCCGGTGGCCCAGAAGCCGCCACAGGTCATGATGATTTTTGCCGGGCTCGGGGTGGTCATGATGGCGCTGGGTCTCGTATTTACCCTGCTCGTAGTCCCTGGAGGCGGCGCCAATCTTGCCAACATCCTGTTCGGCTCAGTCACCACAGCACTTGGGTTTGTCCTGTTCAAGAAAACAGTCAGGTCACGCAGCCTTATCATGGGCGGGGCAAAGGCCCAGAAGCCATTAAGGTAAAAAAATGGGCTCGCCATAGCCTTGCCTGCCCGACAACATGCCTGCATGCCACCATGTGATATCAGGACAGCGTCAAACGCCTTGGCTGCAAAACCTTCTTTTTTTCTGCAAGAGTCGGACGCAATTATAAATACAAGAATTAGTAAAACAACTGCATAGGCATATGATGCTCAGTCCACGCGAGATAGACAAGATGTACATTTTCATTGCGGCCGAAGTTGCAAGGCGCCGCCAGAAGAAGGGTCTCAAACTGAATTACGTCGAAGCAGTTGCTCTAATCTCCGACTATATTGTCGAGGGCGCGCGCGAGGGCAGATCTGTATCGGAACTGATGGGCTCTGGCAGGCATGTCCTTTCGCGAAACGACGTGCTCCCCGGAGTCGCCGAGCTTGTCAAGAGTGTGCAGGTGGAAGCCACATTTGAAGACGGGACGAAACTGGTGACTGTGCACGACCCAATAGTGTGATCGACTTGATACCCGGAGAGTATTTTCTATCGGATGAGCCTGTGATTGCAAATGCCAATCGGAAAGTGCATGCCATCATTGTAAGCAACACCGGCGACAGGCCAATCCAAGTTGGCTCACACGCGCACTTTTTCGAAGTAAACAAGGCGCTTTCGTTCCCAAGAAAGACGGCCTACGGCTGCCACCTCAACATTCCTGCAGGGACTTCGGTAAGGTTTGAACCGGGCGAGACAAAGGAAGTCGAGATAACAGAATACGGAGGCAAAAAGATTGTCTATGGATTCTATGGGCTTGTAAATGGAAAACTGGCAGCCAGCAAGTCAAGGGCGGTAGCCAATGCCAAGAAGAGAGGGTTCAAGGGTGCTTGAAATTTCAAGAAAGCGCTATGTCGATCTGTACGGACCGACCACCGGAGACAGGGTAAGGCTTGCAGACACTGACCTGATTGTAGAAATTGAAAAGGATCTGCTGACGTACGGCGACGAGCTGGTCTTTGGCGGAGGCAAGAGCGCACGAGACGGCATGGGCCAGGCAAGCGGCATGACAAGCAGGACAGCCCTTGACCTTGTCATAACAAACACTATCGTGATGGATCCCGTCCTTGGAATAATCAAGGCAGACATCGGCATAAAGGACGGGCTCATAGCAGGGGTGGGCAAGGCAGGCAACCCCAACGTCATGGACGGCGTGAACCTGATCGCCGGATCCGGCACAGAGATAATTTCCGGCGAGCATACAATATGCACTCCCGGGACAATAGATACACACATCCACTTTATCTCGCCGCAGCAGGCGATTGAAGCGATATGCAGCGGGACTACTACCATGATAGGTGGCGGCACGGGACCGGCTGACGGCACCAACGCCACGACCTGCACGCCTGGACCTTGGAACCTCTACCGGATGCTTGAAGCGGTGGACGACCTGCCGCTCAATTTTGGTCTGCTGGGCAAGGGCAACGATTCCCTAGAGCCCGGACTGGTGGAACAAATCGCAGCTGGAGCGTGCGGGCTCAAATTGCACGAGGACTGGGGGACGACGCCTGCGACCATTGACGCCGCCCTCCGCGTTGCCGACAAGACCGACACTCAGGTCGCAATCCACACCGACACGCTCAACGAATGCGGCTTTGTAGACGACACCATAGATGCCATCGCCGGCAGGGCGATCCACACGTATCATACGGAAGGCGCCGGCGGCGGACACGCGCCGGATATCATGAAGATTGCCGGCGAAAAGCACATCCTTCCATCGTCCACCAATCCTACCCGGCCATACACCGTCAATACGCTTGAAGAGCACCTCGACATGATGATGGTCTGCCATCATCTAAACCCCTCGGTACAGGAAGACGTCGCGTTTGCTGAATCCCGGATAAGGCGCGAGACTATCGCTGCAGAGGATGTGCTCCACGACATTGGCGCCCTGAGCATGTACTCGTCAGACAGCCAGGCGATGGGCAGGGTTGGTGAAGTGACCACAAGGGCCTGGCAGACGGCAGACAAGATGAAAAAGGTATCAGGCCGGCTCAAGGAAGAAAAGGGGGATAACGACAACCTGCGCACCAAAAGGTACCTGGCAAAACTGACCATCAACCCTGCCATCACCCACGGGATTTCCGGCTACGTCGGATCGCTGGAGCCCGGCAAAATTGCAGACATTGTCATCTGGACTCCACAATTCTTTGGAGCCAAGCCCAAGATGATAGTCAAGGGTGGCTTTATCGCATATTCTCTGATGGGCGATCCCAACGCCTCCATCCCGACACCTGAGCCTGTGTATTTCAGGCCCATGTTTGGCTCGCTTGGGAGGGCAAAGCACCGCACGTCAGTGACGTTCACTTCAAAACTTGCGATCAGAAACGGAATTGGGAAAAAACTGGGGCTTCAAAAGAAACTTCTCGCAGTAAGGAACTGCCGGAAAATAGGCAAGAAGGACATGATGTACAATAACCTGACTCCAAAAATCGATATCGACCCGGAGACATATGAAGTCAAAGTTGATGGCACACTGGCGACTGTGCCGGCAGCAGACAGGCTCTCCCTTGCAAGGCTTT
Source organism: Nitrososphaera sp. (assembly GCA_035279085.1). Lineage (GTDB taxonomy): Archaea > Thermoproteota > Nitrososphaeria > Nitrososphaerales > Nitrososphaeraceae > Nitrososphaera. Next base: position 5,053 of record DATEIL010000245.1, on the reverse strand, counting down.
ACAATCTGTTCTAGCAGAAGGAAGGGTAGGGAAGAATCCAAAGAGTTCGGCAGCCGAAAAAGAATATCTTTTTATACTTACTAACTATATTAAGAAAAGGAAAATGGCCCCAGTCAAATCAAAGGCTGAAATTGAAAAGGCGTCAAGAAAGGCAGTCGAAGCGCTTTATGGAACCGACATTAAGGACTTCAAGATAAGGGTGCTCTTCCCGTTTCCAAGCGAGCTAAAACATGATTCATGGGATGTGCAGGTGACTTTTCTGCAGGGTACCATGCAATATACCGTGGACCTGATAATACAGGAAAATGACGGCAAAGTCACGAATGCCCGGCTAATAGACACGATGGTCCCGCTCTAAAGGACACGCTGTGTGCTGCAGAAGCAGCAGCAACCTTGCACTAGGCAAGCACTGCCTCGGCTCTGGCCAGCAGCTGGTCCAGGTCCACCGGCTTTCTTAGGCAGTCCGCTGCGCCCATCGTCTTGAACTGATCCAGCTCTTTGTCGATCGTGGCCGACGCCGTAACAATGATTATCTTTTGCTTGCCTGTGAGTCCTTCTTTCTGCAAATTCTCCAAGAGATCCTTTCCGCTGAATTCAGGCATGGCCAGATCAAGCAGGACAAGGTCAAACTTGTTTTCCCTTATCATGCGAAGTCCATCTCTGGCGCTGAGCGTATATGCATATTCATGGCCGAGGCTAGAAAATGCAATCTGGAAGAGTTTGTTGATGTCTTCGTTGTCGTCGATTCCAAGAATTTTCATTTCGATTCTATGCTCCTCTCCTTCTGCAGGCCGGCGTCAGATTCAAGCCTTGGCAGCGTGAACAAGAAGGTCGCGCCTCTGCCTTCCTCGCTTTCAACCCAAATCCGGCCCCCGTGTGATTCCACGATCCCCTTGCATATTGCGAGCCCCAGCCCGCTTCCCCCGTGCTTGCGGGTCAGGCTCGTATCAACCTGATAGAATTTGGTAAAGAGCCCCTTCTGTTTGTCAGCAGGTATCCCAATTCCGTTGTCCTTGACGTAAAAAATCACTTCGCTTTCCTGGGCGCGGACGCCAACTTCAATCCGTCCTCCACTGGCCGGCACGAAATCTATGGCATTTACAACTAGGTTGCTAAGCACCTGCTCGACCCTGCTCCTGTCACACTTGACTGCCAATCCATCATCGCCATCACCATCACCACTTTTGTCGACAATCTGCTCCGACGTATCTACAAACTGGATGTTTTTGGGGCGCATGGCACCCTGGAACCCTTGCATGATTGAAGCAACGATCTCGTGCGCGACGACTTCATAGGTATTGAATCGCATCTTCTTCATGTCGAGTTTCTGTGCATCCAGCATGTCTGAGATCAGTCCTTCGAGACGCTTTGCGCTCTTTCTTATAATGTCAACAGCCTCTTCCTGACGGGTGTTCAGGACGCCTCCTGTCATCTTTGGGTTCTTGAGCACCTGGCACCACCCCAGCACGGGCGTCAGAGGTGTCCTCAATTCATGCGTAATCATTGAAGCAAATTCGTCCTTTTGCTTCTCAAGTGAATTTATTTCGGTGATCATGTTGTTGACCGCGTCGGTAACATCCGAAACTTCGTCCGACGAGCCTTTTACATTCACTTTTTTGAGGTTGCCTATCTCCTGAGACCTCAGGGCCGATGCCAGACTGGCAATTGGACCTGCTATCCTTGAAGATATCATAAACACGGCTGCAAGGCTAGTTGAGCCAATGACCGTCGATACAAGCACTATCTGAGTTCCAAGCTGGCTGAGGTTGGTATTGCCCGCAAGCATCAGCGAATACGGCTTTTCCTGGACTAGTATCCATCCAAATGTCGGGAGCTTTTGATATGCCACATAGTGTTCCTCGCCATTATCAGCGACAAATGATCCTGTTCCCTTGTCGCCGGATGTAAGAGCTGATGCGGACTGGAGTATGTTGAATAATTCGGGCGAGCCAATACCGCTGTTATCCTCATTATCTGCTACATTTTCGAAAAAGTCTTTGGGAAGCGTCCCAAAGGGAACAGAGCCGACATTATTTTCGTAATCAACTTCCGAGTCTGCATACACCAGTCCGTTTCTGTCCACGACGTACATCCTGCCGACGTCGATGTCTACCAAGTCCTGGAATAGCTGCATGGGCATCTCAAAGTGATAGAACGCGGGCTTGCTGCCGTCGGACAGCACGATCGGCGTGGTATATGCAAACACCCAGCGCTTTGTATCCGGAGACACATAAGGCGACTGTATGTACACTTTTCCCTCCGGAGTCTGGAATGAGGCGGCAAAGAACGGAGACTGGGTCTCAGAAGGCGACAAGTTCCCGTCTGAAGCAATCTCGTTTAGTACAAGCCGTGCATGTTCCTGTCCGAGGTGGTCTACAAGACAGGTCTCGTCAACATGAAATTTTGATTGGAAATTATCAATCCACTGTTCCAGTTCGGCTTTTGCCGCTCTCTGTGTTGCGGTGAATTGCATCACGCCGTTTTCATCGTACCTGTCTCCCGCCCGCGTCTCAGGTAGCTCGTAATATTTTACAAATACTGGATTCTTGACTGTAAAAAGGATGTCCTCTGTCGCCCGTGCATGGAGCGATTCAATCAGGTTGGCCTTGATCTCGACCTCGTGCTTCATGCCTTCCAGCTGTGAGTCTATCACGGCAGATTCAAGTGAGCGAAAACTGACATATGAGACAGAAGATATAGTGCATACTATGACCATTGAGAATACAATGATTATCTTTTGATTTATCCGCACGAGCTAGTGGCAGTAGATCTCCTCCAAAATTTGCTGATAAGCAATAGTATGTAAATGCAAAAACAAAGACATGGCGCCTCGTATCCATGTCTCTCAAGCTCAGCCGTAAATGAGCAAGATTTCCTCCCTTGCCTTTGTGGTAGCGCACCTCTCATCATGTTCCAAATGCAATTTATGCATGAGTTGCCAGCTGGCCGGAGCCCAAAAAATCACCGTATGCTTTGGTATGCCTTTTCACGGAGCGCCTGTACAATTAGCGGCATATATCTACCCCTTCGCTGGCAGGCCCGCAAAAATAGGGCAGCTTGCGAAAAAGGAAAGAGATCTTGATTCAATCCGAAATTCTTGATTGCGATGGCAACGGCTGTCAGGGTGCCTGCAGGCATTTTATTATTTGTTGTTCATGTGTTCAGCACAATGAGTGAAAAAGCCGCAAGGAGATATGAAGAAACGCTAAACAAAGGAGAGGCAAAAATAGACGACTCTCAGCCGCCTCCCGAGCCAATCTATGACCTTACATCTGAGGACAAGACCGAGATGGTCAAGGCAGGAACGCCCAAGGAACGCGGCGATGAAGCCTAACAAAGGCCGGCGATCTTTCTTATTTTCTTCTTATTCCTCTCCTCCTCTGCATTCTGATTGCCGTAATCGCAGAAGCCATAACCGCCTCATTTCTTGCGTAATGGAACAGGCAAAGTGCGGAAACTGGACTGGGGGTCCAACGCAGCATCTAGTTCCAGTGCCTCTATTCTTGCGCAATAGTTTGTTTTTGTTAGTGTTGTCCTCGATTTGACAAAGTGGTTCAGACCAGACCTTGGCACGCAATAGGTGCAGTCAGGTAATCCTTACCAAGGAAGGCGGATGCAACGGGGTCACAAAATTAGCACTGCCACAATTATAAAGCGGGCGCTCATACAATATGAAGGTCTTTCAATGAAGGCAAAAGTCGGGCAATTTGGGATCCACGAGGCAACAGCAGCATCGCCGCTGCCAGGCATCTTGTATCCCAGATTTTTTGCGCTCGCTTAGGCCTGATAGTTGGGGTGCATCTATACACACATGGACAGCATGCAAAAACAAGAATCAAATTTTTCTGGGTGGAGGACGCTCTTTATCCTGAGCGGCCTCGGCCTCATCGTCATGTTTGACGAGACAATGATACTCCCCGCCATTCCTGATTTCATCCGCGAATTCAATATCTCCTACAGTACTTCTTCTTGGCTGCTCTCGTCATACATCATTGCCGCAGCAGTCATGACGCCGATAGCAGGCAGGCTGTCTGACATCTATGGAAAAAAGAAGATACTGCTTATCGTCATGGCCGTCTACGCAGTAGGGATTGTCTCCGGTAGGCTTGCCACCAATATCGAATTCATGCTAGCCGCAAGGGCAGCCCAGGGTGTAGGCATGGCAATGTTCCCTGTGGCCTTTGGAATAATCCGCGAGGTGCTTCCAGAGAAAAAGCTAGGCATAGGCCAGACGATATTTAGCTCTACATTTTCCGGAGGCGCCGTAATCGGCCTTGTGGGAGGAGCCGCCATAATCCAAAACTTTGGATGGCAAGCGACCTTTCTCGCAATCCTGCCCGTGGCAATAGCTCTCTGGGCGCTGATAGTAAAGTTCGTGCATGTTGCAGGTCCACCTACCGCAGGAGGCGCCGGCGGCGGACAATCAAAGAATGACGACAGGCAGACCGTTGACCTGGTAGGTACGCTAACGCTTGCTGCGACCATAATTTCATTTCTTGCCGGGCTGACGTTCCTTGAGAGCAGCGATGCCAATGCAGGATACGAAGTTGCGGGCCTGTTTGCCGCTTCTGGAGCGGCCCTTGCCGGGTTTATCGCGATTGAAAAGCGGGTAAAGTCGCCGCTGCTGGACCTCAAGCTGATGGCAAGCAAGCTCTTCCTGCCACCTACCATAATCCTGATGCTGGTCTCACTGTCAATCTTTATGGTATATCTCACCATTCCGATCATGGTGAGAAGCCCCGAGCCGCTAGGCTTTGGGGGAGACGCCGTTGCAGTCGCAAGCGTCCAGCTGCCTTTCATGGCAGTGCTGCTTGCAGGAACCATCCTGTCCGGCTTTATCCTGAATAGAATCAAGAACACAAAGCTCACTCTTGCCGGCACAATAATCAGTGCCATCGGATTCATCATCCTGTTCCTGTTCCATTCGACTACGGGAATGGTCTCGGTGGGGCTGGCCATCCTTGCCGCGGGACTTTCGCTGTCAATGACTGGCGCGTTTAACGTGATACTGCTGTCAGTTCCGATGCGGATGACAGGAATCGCCCTTGGAATG
>DATEIL010000244.1:0-4153 GCA_035279085.1 Nitrososphaera sp. | reverse complement strand
TGGGGCTGTGGCTGGCGCTTTCCTCAGATACAAGGTGGCATCATCCTCCGTGCTTGTCCTTGGGACTCTTCCTCTCAACATACTTGTCATAAACATCACTGGGAGTCTTGTGCTTGGGGTATTCTCCGTCCTCTCGCTTGTCTGGAACTTGGATCCCAAATACTCGCTTTTGATTGCAATTGGATTTTGCGGTTCGCTGACTACGATGTCGTCGTTTGCCCTTGAAACCAACGGAATGATTGAAAACAGACAGTATGCCAATGTAGCAATTAACATTCTCGCAAATGTCGGATTATCGATAGGCGCGGTTGCAGGAGGAAGAATGCTGGCTACTGTGCTGACGAAGGGAATGACCGGAGTGGGCACATAGGCAGAGAAGATGAGACGGAAGGCATGGTGTGCATCACGACAATAAGGATAAAGAAAAACGACGAGCTGCAGGGCAAAAGTCGTTTGAACACATCATGATTGAATCCCTTGCCGAAGCAGGGATCACAGGCGCGACAGTGTGGACCGGCGTAAGCGGAATTGGCAAGCGCGGCAAGAGCACGGTCAACCTAGAGGCGTTAACAATCATCATTTGCCCCTGATGATTGAAGCAATAGTGATTCGCAGGAGCGGCTTGGGCCCCTTCTGCCGCAGCTCTAGCAAATGGTAGACGACGTTGGGGGTTTGTGACCCTTCATGAGGTGGAGGTGCTCTGAGCAGCAAATGGATTGACCTGCATCAACTAATTAATTAATCAATCAAATCCCTCCACCTCGATGAGTCACAATCCGTGGCTTAGGCCGATAAGGAGCCTTTAGTTCCTGAGCTTCGCCCTGTGCCCTTTTGCGTATAGCTTAAAATGTGGGCAGACGGCTGCTGATATCGTTCTTATGGCAAGCGAGAATTCCGGGGCAGCTGTCACATACGAATGCATGAGATGCGGCACCCCAGTGACCGTAGAAGAGCTTTCAAAATTGCCAGAAATAAAGTGCATCTGCGGCTTTAGGGTCTTCCGAAAAGCGCGGCCGCCAATCGTAAAGCAACTAAAGGCAATCTAGTAACTCGTAGTCTAACCTAGCCTCTTTTCCTTTCTTCTTCCTTCATCTTGTTGTATGAATGAAATTTCTTTGCGTGGTCGCGCATCTGCTCCATCCCCTCAAAGCCCGCATTGCATTCATTGCAGATGTAGAGCTTTTGCTCGTGCGAGACCTGCTGATGCTGCATGAGCTCCTCCACCTTGCGGAACTTCCTCCCGCACGTGTTGCAGAGATGTTTTTCAAACATGAGCCTGTGCTAGCCTCTCCTGTTCCTGTCGTCCCAGCACTGCTTGCACAGGTTACCTTCAATCTTCCAGGTCGGCTTTGGGTGGTAAAAGAACATCCCCAGCCTACCGTTGCACGACGAGCAGAAATTGACCTTCCGGGTATAATCGGCATCCTTCTTTTGGTAACATGTCTTGCAGACCAGGAGGCCTGATTCCATTTCCCACTGCCACCTGGGCTTGTTCCTGTCCTCGTCAGAAGTGAGTTCCCTGTGGCATATGGCGCACAGGTCCGGCACCTCTTGCTCTCTGCTCTGCTTCTCGACAAACTCTTTGGTCTTGTCGATGTGGCAGTCGGCACACAGCCATACTCCAGACGGCATGTCCCATTCTTTTGCAGGTCTGTATTTATGCCTGCCAAGCTCTTTTCCGCATACTGAGCAGGACGCTGACTCACCTTTCCCAAAGATGTTACGCAAGAGTGATCTGCGCGTATACTGCTGCCAAAACCGATAAAAAAACATACTTTTAGGCCCAAAGCATGGCCCTGTTACTCGAATTACCAACTTACAAATATTCCAAGATAATCTTCTATAGCAATGAAAAGAATGAATCTTCACTAAGCAGTCGTAAAAAATTTTTAATATGCGTTTCAATGATGCCCGGCGATGAACAAGACACTAGTTGCTGCTCTTGCCGCAGGAGTACTTGTGGCCGGGCTGGTGCTTGCAAGCCCCCTTTCAGGAAATTTTGGGTTTGACAATGCGACTGCCCAGACTACAGGAGTGACAAAAAAAGTCTATCTAATTGCTGATGAGACTGAACTGCAGGTGGCGCCTGATAATGCGCTGCACCCTGGTGGGGTAAGGTACATGGCGATGACCTGGAATGGGACCATACCGGGCCCAGTCATTGCAGTTGATCAGGGAGACACATTGGAGATAACGGTTGAAAATAGAGGCAATGTAATACACAGCATGGACTTCCACGCAGGATTTGGACCCTCAAAGGCACTGTCAGGTAATGTGGCCGCAGGTGAAAAGAAGACATGGACACTCGATGCTGTCAATGCAGGCGCATGGTTCTATCACTGTGGTGCTGACGGCCTCAACGGAGTATGGGAGCACATTGCAAACGGCATGTACGGTGGAATTATTGTCCATCCAGCGAATGAAACACCGGCAAAGGAATTCTACCTTGCATTCGGTGAAGTCTATGCAAACAACGTGGGCAGTGTCTTTACCGAGTCGAACGGGACGAGCTCTTTTGATCTGAACAAATTCATGACTGGAAATCCGGATCTCGTCCTGACAAACGGTGAGGCATTCAAATATGTGCCTTCGATAGGCCAGCAGGCAAAGATTGTGCTGAATGAAGACGCGCAGGTATTCAAGGTCAAGCCAGGAGAGCAGACAAGATGGTACATTGTCAACGCAGGTCCCAACGACGTAGTGGCATTCCACTTTATAGCGGGACAGATGGATGTGCGTGACGGCTCCATCGTGAACAGATACGGGACGCAGTTCAAGAACGATGAGACCTGGACAATTCCGCCGGGATCGGCCAGCGTAATCGAAGCAGTCTTCCCTGAAGAAGGCATCTATGTAGGCGTGGACCATGCAATGAACGACGTCCTAAAGGGAGGCGCGTTTGCAGTGCTTGCAACCAGTAACTCTACTGCCGACGACCACCCGGCGGGTACGTGGGTGCCGCCAAGAGGCAGCGAGACAACAGGTGGACCTGCAATGAACCAGACAGGAGCCGGTGGCAACACTACAGGTACAGGCGTGGTGCCAGGAGAGATCGCAGAACCTCGCGACAATGAAACATCATCAGGCAATGCAACTTCCGGGAACACAACCTCGGGAGGCAACAATAACAACATGACATCAGGTGAGACGGGAAATCAGACCGGAGGTACTAGTGGCAACAGCACTGGTTCCTCTCCCCCCTCCTCTGGTGGAGGAACCGACGTGAGCATTACCCCTGGCGCAAGTACCAAGACCACTAATGCATTTGATCCAGGTACAATCGAAGTAAGCGAGGGTGACACAGTAACTTGGACAAACAATGACAGCACGATACACACCGCAACATCAGGTGATCCGTCTGGCGGCGCAACGGGTATGTTTGGTGGGTCGGCCGCTTCGCCTTCACTAATCGCACCTGGAACGACTCAGAGCTTTACCTTTGAAGATGCCGGCGAATACCCGTACTACTGCGTGCTTCATCCGACAATGACGGGAACTGTCAGCGTAAGCTAAAACTTGCGCCTTTCTTTCTTTTTCTCAATAAAATTCAGTCATTATGCTATTTTTTACAATTTTCGACCTACACAAAAAATTTTAATAAAAGCAATACCTAGCTGACAGTATTCATGATGAAGAAAATCGAAGCTGTCGTCCCCTCTGCAAGGCTAGAGAGGGCATTCGCAGCACTTAGGGAGCTTAACTTGGGTGGTCTGACATACTATGACTCCAAGGGGCAAGGACAGATTCCTCGCCCTGAAATACATTCAGGACGTGGAACGGGAACATACAGGCCGGAATTCAATGTTAATGCGACAATAGTTGTTGTAACAAAGGACGAGCTTGCCAGCAGGGTCATTGAAAAGATTCTCGAGAGCACCAGCACGGGCCTTGCAGGAGAAGGCAAGATCTTTATCTCTGACGTTGAAGACGTGGTGGATATAGGGTCAAAGCAGCGCGGAGAAACCGCGCTGTAAAAAATTTTATTTTCCTACTTTAGTATCGTTTTTTTCTCTCTTATTGCTTCGCCAGCTCTTCTATAGCCTGGCTTGCGTTCAACATACCCTTACTCTTGGCATATTGTTCTACCAGTTTTAGCTCTTCGGAAGTGAAGCATACCGGCATTGTTCTTTCTTTCATACTCACATAACTGCCA
>DATEIL010000243.1:0-4366 GCA_035279085.1 Nitrososphaera sp. | reverse complement strand
TTCGCCTACCTAACTTTTTCACTTATTCAATGATAAGTATTGAAACATGAGCGAGATTTTTGAAGTCCAGATTTGCAATGTTTGAGGATGTATTATTACTATTATTTTTGGTTAGAATTCAGGTCGGTCGGCAAGAACCTCCAAGTCCCTCTGAAGAAATACGGTTACGACATGTCAGAACGGCACATGGCATTATAGTAGAGGGAGGATTGTGGAAAGATGTCCGGTTTTGATCGTGCTGATAACGCTAATTATTTCCACCTCGTCACGGTTGACGAAACCCCGTACTCTTCTATGAGCAACGGGCATGCCCTTGACCTTATTCTTGATAAGATAGCTCGAGCGACTTGCGCCACTCATTTTATCAAATATGAGGACCTTGGTATCATACAGAAGTTATTCATAACTCATTACAAGTGCGAAAAATGTGGTTTCCAGCCGCTATACAACCTTGACTTGACGCATGTAAAGCGAGCAAGGTGCAGCAATTGCGGCAACCTTCAGCCATTCAGAAATGGCGGCAAGTACGGCAGGTTGCGGAAAGAAATAGCAGTAGTCCTCCAGTCAAGGTATGTCAATCGCACCAAACTTTTGCCTGGCGTGCCAGCATACTAGACGACAAAGCCGTTTGGCAAATACATATGCGAATTACGAGTGGCGACATCCAAGGCAGAGTATTAACCACATCCTGGTATAATCTGCAGTTTCGGGCTTTGCAGCAAGGCTTCTCACATGCATCAAGCGACATAGGCCTTTTGTCCTGACCTGCTCCTGATGCGGCAGCAGCTGCTGCTATTATTACTTCCACTCGTACGCGGTGCCCTTGAACTGCTGAGCTGCCGGATCATACTGGGAATCTATGGCAATAACCACGTTATTCATCCACGACAGCTTTTGTGAATTGCTATACCCGGAGACGATCACCAGCCCCTTGGTCCTGCCTCCTTCCATCGCCTTGCTCTTTTCATGTGCCCACCACATGAACTGGTCACCTTCATTTGAGGTATATACGCCCTGATAGCTGGCGTCTACTGAGCCATGAGGATAATGCGTAGACAGGCCGGAGCCAATGTTTTTTCCATCCGGTACTCTTCCTGCGCCCTTTAGCTCAGAAACAAACGTGACTTCCATCGTAGTTCCTTCGACAGGATGCACCTTCACTATCTTGATATTGATTGTCTTGCCAGTCTCTTCAAAAAGTTTTTCGCCTAACACCATATGCCGGATGGGAATTGCTGAAATGTAATAAGGTTATCGGAGAATAGGCGCGGTAGAATTCTCCAGCCCCCAGAATGACGGGCGGAATAATACAGGGCACAAACAGACGCATTCAATGCAGAATTCCCCCCCCATAGCGCGGAATAAATTCGCAGACAAGGGAAACCTGCAAGTCGGCACACGGGTAACTATGTTACCTATCATGGGTTAACAATGTCTAAAATACGTGCGCGGTAAGGTTGTGGCATGACTAGTACAAGGCGCAAGCTTGGAATAGGGCTCGCTTCGGCGACGCTTGCTGTTTGTATTATAAATGCAGTCGGCAATGTGGCAGTATTACTAAAAGCAGGCCCGACGCCCGTTCTGAGCATTGCAGCCATGGTGCTTGCTGCAGCTACTTTTGTAATCGCTTGGAATCAAAGGTCGCTTCTCGTGGCAGGGCTGCTGACAGTAAGTGGCATTGTCTTTATGCTGCCTGCTCTGAGCGCAATGGGATATTCGTTTGCCTTCATAGTATTTCCGGGTCCTATTCTGGGAGTGATATTTGGTCTAATTATCTTGGGATTTGGACTGGCAATGGTCGTAAGAGCAGTGCGGGCGAGGGAACTGACTGCTTCCAGATAAAATCTTTCACCGGGCTAGGGGCATCGTGGGCACGGCAGCAGATTCCTCCCACTCCGAAGATAAGCAGAAATTAATTCTGACCAAAAATTGTCTCTCCTCCCCTTGGGGAGTAAGACCTTTTATGGCAAGTTCCATGAGCATTCACGTAATGGCGATCTTGCAAAAGATTACTCCACATCTGTGGTTCGACAGCAGCGCAGAAGAGGCAGCAAAGTTTTACACATCTATCTTCAAGAATTCAAGGGTGACCCATGTTGCCCGCTATGGTGACGCGGTGGCAGAAATTTCCGGACGGCCGAAAGGATCCGTGATGACAGTCGTTTTCGAGCTGGAGGGGCAGACCTTCATGGCACTGAACGGTGGACCCATTTTCAAATTCTCGCCGGCGATCTCTTTCCTTGTGAGTTGTGAGACTCAGACCGAGCTGGATGGTTTGTGGGACAAGCTCACTGAAGGAGGAGAAATAGAGCAGTGCGGGTGGCTGAAGGACAGGTATGGAGTATCGTGGCAGATAGTTCCTAGCGTTCTAGGTGAAATGATGGCGGACAAGGATCCTGCCAGGGTTGAAAAGGTTGCGAAGGCGATGCTTCAGATGAAAAAAATAGACATTGAAGGCTTAAGACGGGCCTATGCGGAGTAATTGCAGACATGAACCCCGTTATACATTTTGAAATGCCGGCTGAAGACAGAAAGCGCATGGCTGAATTTTACACAAATGTGTTTGGCTGGAAGACTGAGCAACTCGGTGAAGACATGGGAAACTATGTCCTGGCCATTACTACTGACTCTGATGAAAAAGGTCCAAAAAGACCCGGAGCGATAAACGGTGGCTTTTACCAGAAAGCACAGGACAAGCCCATGCAGTACCCTTCTGTGGTCATTGCGGTGGATGATATCAAGGCGCACGCCAAGACCGTGGAAAATGCGGGAGGCAAGTTGCTGGGCGAGCCAATGGAAATACCCGGTGTTGGTATCTATGCCTCGTTCCTAGATACCGAAGGCAACCGAGTGGGAATGATCCAGCCTACCACTCGAATGGCACAGAGATGAGGAGGGTCCGCAGCTGCCCTCTATCGTACCCAAGAACTGCCTGTGGAGGGTAAATCCCATTCGGACTATGATGTGGTATGTCAGATATGGATTTTAAGGCTTTACTTGGAGCACTATTTCGCCAACTGGACCTACCGAAAAGTTGTTCTGAGTTTCTCCGTCTGCAAGAAGGTACATGACGTATATTTTTTTGCTGGTTACAGACGGAGCAAACGCTTCAATTTGTATCACTTTTGCCTCAGTGGCAACATTTCCGACATCTTCGCTCAGAGCTGCCGTTATCTGGGTTGACCCGTCATAAAAGTTCCGCTTTGCAGGAGTAGAAAACCCAGTGTTTGAGGTAACGTTCACCTTTGTAAATCCCTGCGGGACGTTTATTGTCAGATTCCCACCGGACTTGACATAGGTTGCTGTTGAAGAATCAAGGTCGGCAAGTGTTATGTTGAGTTTTACTTTTGCTCCTGAGGTTATGTTGACCTTGTGCCCAAGCATGTGACTGTTAAGCACAGCAGTGGCAGCATTCGTTGTATCAGTCATATAGACATTGATGAGGGGATGAGTGCCGTCATCCATACCAACAGCATAGCCGGTTTTTGTAAATTGACCAAAGTCGCTAAAGACAGATGCGGTGACAGTAAATGCTGCCTCGGGAGACCCGACATCCCCAGGGTCCAGCCTGAACAGAAAAGACTTGGCTTCATAGTCATTGATAAGCTCAGGCGAAGTTACGTCTTTCCATTCAATCATATTTTCATGTGGGCATTTCCATTCACTCGCAGTAGATGGATATATTGGAGTTATTCCATCCGAGCATGAGCTGCTCGGACCAGAGTTTATTAGCTGGACACCTCCACCGGTGGATTTCGAGCTGTAAAGATTGAGTACTAATCGTGAAACCTTCATTGTGGCATTTACGGGATTTGCAATGATTACACCCCAGAGACCTTCGCTGCCGCTTTCTCCAAAAGGCCCCGGCAATATGAGGTAAATGTCAGGCTTTGATACAAGTGAAGAAAAGATTACTTGAGTTGTCGAAGTAGATGTCTGTGATACATCAATGTTCTTGGCAAATGCATTCTCGATAACATAGTTGCCCTGTTTTGCGCCAACGAGTGAGGCATTGAAGGTGATGTATGATTGGTCTACCACGTTGGTCTTGAAGACCCATTTGTAGAGCATAGTATTGCCCTTGCCGATCATTGTCGTGTTTGAGGGCGGCGACTGCACAGTCTGTAGAGTACAACCGCCGCAGCTAAGTGAATATTTCAATTTTACCTGAAGGTTCTGGGCCAGAAATCCCTCGGTCAGGTTATTTGAAACAGCGAACAGAACAGTCACATTCTGGCCGGGGACAACCGTCGGCGGGATAACATAGAGTGACATCGGCAGTGCAGTGCCTGTAACAGGAGTCACCCTGGTACTTGCTGTCGATCCGGATTCTGCCACTACCTTGAATGAATAGTCAGTGTTGTTC